>ONYB01000111.1 GCA_900321895.1 uncultured Brachyspira sp. | reverse complement strand
TGATATGCTTTAATTTTATTAATAAGCCCGATACCTCTGCCTTCATGCCCTCTAAGATAAACTACGGCACCTTTTCCGTACTTTTCAATCATTCTTAAAGCCCCATGAAGTTGGGAATTACAATCACACTTCAAACTGTGGAAAATATCCCCCGTCAAGCATTCGCTGTGAACCCTGACAAGCGGGATTTTGTCGCTTCCGTCATCTTTTACAAGGGCAACGTGCTCTTCGCCGTTTACGTGGTTCTTGTAACCGTAGATTTTGAAATGTCCGTATTTTGTCGGCAAATCTGCTTCTGCCTCCCGAGTAACAAGTTTTTCGGATTTAAGACGATATGCGATAAGTTCTGCAACCGAAATAAACTTTATACCGAATTTATCGGCAAAAGCTCTCAAATGGTCACGACGCATCATATTCCCGTCATTATCCATAATTTCACACATCGCACCTGCGGCGACATGCCCGCAAAGTCTTGCCAAATCCACAACTGTTTCGGTATGTCCCGTTCTCGTCAACACTCCGCCACGTCTTGCAACGCAAGGAAACAAATGCCCAGGACGTCGCAAATCCGACGGAATCGCATCAGGTGCAAGTGCAACTTCAATGGTTTTAGCCCTGTCATAAGCGGAAATTCCTGTTGTAACACCGTATTTTTCGGCAGCATCAATACTGATTGTAAATGCAGTTTTCATGCTTTCGTTATTCTGTTCAACCATTTGCGGCAAGTCAAGTTTTTCTGCAAGCTCCGAAGAAATTGCAAGGCAAATCAAACCTTTTGCATTCTCCGCCATAAACTTTATAATTTCAGGAGTAACTTTTTCGCCCGAACAAATTAAATCACCTTCATTTTCACGATCCTCATCGTCAGCAACGATAATCATTTTGCCGGATTTAAAATCTTCTATTGCTTCTTCTATGCTGTCAAATTTAAAATTTTCCATTAGATAAAACCGTTCTCCATCAAGAATTTTTCATTTATTGTATTGTTATTATTATTCACATATAAAAATTTTTCAATGTATCTGCCTAAAATATCTGTTTCAATATTTACAACATCTCCCCTTTGAAGATTTTTGAAGTTTGTATTGTCCATTGTGTGCGGAATTACGGCAGTTTTAAAAACATTTCCGCTCAAATCCGCCACCGTCAAACTAACCCCATTCACGGCAACAGAACCTTTATAAACAAGATATTTCGCTTCACTCGACTCAACTTCAAAATACAAATCATAATAATCGTTATTTTTTTCAACTTTAAGCAAATGCCCTACACCGTCAATATGACCTTGAACGATATGTCCGCCCATTTTTGAGGTTGGAGTGAGTGCACGCTCTAGGTTAACAACATCACCGATTTTTACTCTTGAAAAATTCGTAACTTTCAATGTTTCCTGACTAAGATTTACCGTAAAAGATTTTTTATCAAAATCGACAACCGTCTGGCAACAACCGTTTACGCAAATGCTATCACCTAATTTTATATTTTCTAAAACAGTTTTACACTCAACAATCAAATCCGCACCGCTCGAATGCCTTGTAAATCCTTTTATTAACCCTGTTTCTTCAATAATTCCCGTGAACATACCTAAATAGTACCATAAAAAGTCGGGAATACAAACTTTAGAAATTTTCTTGATTTTTCCAAAAAATCCATTAAAAGGTTGATGTGATAAAGGCGGAAATAATTTATTGTAGATGTGGGAAGTTCTATCCAATCCGGACTTTTAACAAGGGAAAAATGAAATTATAACGATGAAAAAGACTGAGCTCAATACAGCAGATAATCTATATGCGGAATACGACTGGTTTCAGAAACTGTTCCCGCTTGCCATGCAAAAATCCTGTGACGGATTTTTCATGCCGGGGCTCAAATGCGAGCTCCTCGGGGTTAGCAAAAACATCAACATGCTTCAAAGCAGAAATTCCCATTTTGTAACAAAAGTAAGAATTGACAAATTTTACGACATGTTTGTTCGTATTGAAGAACCTGCCGTTGCACTACTTTTGGAAAAAGGTTTGGGCAAATCAAACAGGGGCTTTAATATAAACAAAATTACCGATTTAGAAGGTATGGTTCTGACCCAGTTCAACGATTATGTTTACAAAATTATTGTTCAATTTTTAGAACCACCACCACTTGTAAACTTTACAAGAACAAATTTTGACATAACCCACGTAACTTTTGTTATAAAAGATGAAGAAACAGGAGCCCAAGGAAGGTTTATAATTTCAGTTCCGGATGGACGCCTGAAACCTAACAAAATCGTTTGCAAAGAAGATAAATTTGAATATCACGATTTTTACAAGTGTCCGGTTGCCGTAAAAATCGAACTCGGAAAAACTCGATTAAGCGTAAAATCACTCAAAGAACTTGAAGCTGATGATTTAATTGTTCTTGAAGATAGTGTGCTTAATCATTGGAAATTATACATAAGAGATGAAATAAAAGATTTAATTCTTGAGCCAAATATGGAGTTGGCACTTGATGTTGATGAAGAAAATGATGACTACAACGGAGGTAATGATATGGCAAATACAAATGAGCCAACTAATTTATGGGATAGCATTGAAGTTGATATGTATGCCGAGCTTAATCCCGTAAAAATTTCTCTCGGGGATTTAAAAAAGATTGAAGAAGGGCTTGTTATAGACGTTGCCGCACTTTACAGCAACAGAGTAACCCTTCGCGTCGAGAACAAAGTCGTAGGTCACGGTCAACTTGTCATCATCAACGACAGATACGGCGTAAAAATTACCGATATCGCAGCAAAAGAAGACGGTGAAGAAATTGCCGAAAACTTGATGGCTGCACCTTCTGATGCAATCGGACCTCAACCGCCGACAATCGAAGAACATGACAGCGAAGCTCCGCAACAAGAACAACAAGACACCCCGACATCCCCTGAACAAATTGAACAGGGAACTGGTGACGAAGAATTCGACTACAGCGATTTTGAACTCGAAGATGAAGATATTTAACAAAGTAAACTTTTAAAAAAAAATAGTGTAATATAAAAATGTGTAATTAAGATGAGGGATATTATGGGCGGATACTTAGTTAACTTTGCGGTTTACACAATGGCAATGATAGGATTAATTTTCTTTGCCTTAATGATTTACAAAAAGTTTTCGGGCGAAGGCATTCTCGGCAGAAAATCCGAATTTTTGTCAGTTGAAGACACAATCGGAATTGCTCCGAGGAAAAATCTTTACGTCGTAAGAGCCGGCAACGAAAGATTTTTGATTGCAGGCGATATCGACAAAACAACCCTTATTGCAAAACTTGACGAAAACAACACATCAAGCAAGGTTGCAAATTTTGACACTCAATTTACAAAAGTCGAAAAAACAACAAAAATTACAGAAGATTTACCCGACATCACAGATATAAGAAATTACACAATTAACCAATCAACAAAATCAACTTCAAGTTCTGATGTACTGAAAAGATTGGCAAAAAGAATTAACGAATAATAATAAAAAACTCTAAGGAATAAAAAAATAAATGGATAATGTGTTAAAAGATATAAACCCAATATTACAGCTATTGATAGTAATGACGGTATTTTCGCTAATACCGTTCGTGTTTTGTTGTATGACAAGTTTTTTGAGATTTGTCATCGTGTTTTCAATGCTTAAAACCGCAATGGGGACACAGCAAGTTCCGCCATCAATCGTAATCATCGGGCTTTCGATAATTTTGACGTTTTTCACGATGGGTCCGACCTTCCAAAAAATGTATGACATGGGAAGTGTCCCCTATCAGAAAAACCAAAACATCGTTGCTGCAATAGACGAAGGCTCAAAACCTTTAAAAGAATTTATGATGAAACAGACCCGAGAGTCGGATTTATCTTTCTTTATTGAGCTTTCCAAAAAGCGACCGCCTGCTTCACCTGATGAAATAACTATCTGGGAAGTTGCACCTGCCTACATCATAAGCGAACTCAAAACAGCTTTTGAAATCGGATTTGTAATCTTTGTACCGTTTATTGTGCTTGACCTTGTTGTTGCAAACATTCTCTTGGCACTCGGTATGTTTATGTTATCCCCGACGATTATTTCACTGCCATTCAAACTGCTCATATTTATTGCAGTAGACGGCTGGGCGTTAATTGTACAAGGCTTGGTCACAAGCTACAACTAATGAGGATTTAAAATGTTAGAAGTTTTAGTTGAATATTTAGCACAAGGCTTTTTGATAATGCTTGCAATCTCAATGCCATGCGTTTTAGTTGCTGCGGGAATTGGTCTTGTCGTAGGTATCTTGCAAGCTGTAACACAGGTTCAAGAACAGACTATCGCTGCGGCCCCGAAAATTCTCGGCGTATTTTTGGTAATCGTAATAGGCGGTTTCGGGTTCATAAGACTTTTAACAAACCTGTTTACGGACGGAATGGCACTCGCCTTCAACGTTGTTCCGAAAAACGACAGCTACGTGCTTTCTTACGACTACAGCAAATACACTTCAACTTACGGAAATCTTGCCCCTGACAAATTCCGCAACAACAAAGACATTGACTACCTGATGAAAAACCCGGGGAAAATTCCGTTCATCAGAAACGAGGAAAGAATCAAGGACTTGCCGTCAAACAGAATGCCAAATCCTCGTCCCGATCTTGTAGAATCAAAGAAAATTATGGGTAACTAAGTAAACTATGGAACAAATTCTTGCAGAACTGGCTAAATTATTTCCACAATTCAATGCCGCACTCGGTGCAGGCATTTATGTTTTTGCGAGAATGCTCGGTTTTTTCAGATTTGCACCCGTATTTAACAGAAAAGAAATTCCAACTCTTGTCAAACTTGCACTCGCATTTTTAATGACTATTGTCATAACTTCACTGCTTGCTCCAAAAACTCTTGCGGGCACAAACGATTCTTTGCTTTTGTCAATTTTGCTAAATTACGCAGTCGGAGCAATGATAGGTTACTTGGCACAGTTGATTTTACTTGCGGTAGAAGCCGGTGCAGATATGATAAACATGCAAATGGGTTTGTCCTCCGCAATGGTTCTTGATCCGACATCAAATTCACAGGTGTCGATTTTGACAAAACTTTTCTCACTATTGGGACTTTTAATCTTTATCCACCTCGGCGGAATTTATTGGTTAATAAAAGCGTTTATGAGAAGTTTTGACATCTTCCCGCTATTTGCGACATCATTGCCGTTAGCACAAATTGTCAATATGGAATATTTAATAAAAATGACCTCGAATGTTTTATATATGGGCTTACAAATCGCCTCACCGATACTTTTGGCAACACTGGGACAAGATATCATCTTGGGTGTAATTTCCAAAACGGCACCGCAAGTAAACGTTTTCCAATTAAGCTTTCTTTTTAAACCTGTCCTCGGTGCAGCAATTATGGTATGGATTTTGCCGATGCTCCTAAACGTCATCTGCGACTACTTCCTGTCTTATGCAAACATTTTTTAATAACAAAAACGCTCGAAATTCTTCACAAAATCATCATTTTATAGTACACTGTAACCATGAAGAGATATGCTATCGGAATAGATTTAGGCGGAACAAAAATTTTGACGGCTCTTGTTGACAGATTCAACGGAAAGGTCGTTCACTTTGTCAAGAAAAAGACTAAAAATGCCAAAGGTTCTGAAAACATTTACAACAAAATGGTTGAAAGTATTCGAGATTTGATTGGCGAAATTGATATTCCCGCAAACGAAATCGGCTCAATCGGTGTTGGTGCTGCGGGACAAATTGACAGAGAAAACGGAATTTTGATAGCTGCTCCAAATCTTGATTGCTTTGATTTTAATATAAAAGAAAGAATTCAAGACGAATTTGCAATTCCTGTTTACGTCGGCAACGATGTTGAGATTGCAGCTTTAGGCGAAATGAAGTTTGGCTCTGCAATGAATTGCGATGACTTTGTTTGCGTTTTTGTCGGCACAGGTGTCGGCTCATCCATTGTGAAGGGTGGCAAAATTATCAAAGGTGCAACAGGTACGGCGGGCGAAATCGGACACATGATTGTCGATGTAAACGGCAGACCTTGCAACTGCGGGGCTCACGGTTGTCTTGAGGCTTATGCTTCTCGCACGGCGATTGAAAAAAGAATTGAGGGAGCACTGAAAAAAGGTCGTCCTTCCGTGATTTCGGAATACTTAGAGAGCGGAAAACCTATTACGTCAGGAATGATTAGAAAATCCATAAAGCGGGATGACGAACTTGTCAAACAGAGTGTCGATGAGGCTGCGGATTACCTCTCGGCAGGACTTGCGAGTATTATCAATCTTATAAATCCGAAATTGATAATCCTCGGCGGCGGATTGATTGAGGCTGTTGATTATTTTTATGAAACAACGATTAAGAAAGCCAAAACAAAATGTTTGCCGGTGCCGGCTTCCAAAATTGAATTTAAGAAGGCTTTACTCGGTGATTATTCCGGAGTAATCGGGGCGGCATTTTTAGAAGAAAGAGATAGATAAATGGTTAAAAAAACTAAAATTTTAATAGTCAGATTATCTTCGCTCGGCGATGTTCTCCACAATATCCCGCTTGCAAATCAGCTTAAATCAGCGGGCTATGAGGTGGATTGGCTTGTTTCAGAAAAAGGTTTTGACTTAATCAAAGATAATCCGTGCGTGGATGAGGCAATTCTTGCCCCTGTCGTAAACTGGAAAAAAAGAGGATGTTCAATAATCAGCTTTTTTGAGTATTTAAAAATACTTTTTTATTTAAGAAAGAAAAAATACGATATTGCAATCGACACACAAGGAATTTTCAAAACTCTTTACTGGATGATGTTTTGTGGTGCAAAAAGAAGAATTGTTTTGGAAAATGCGAAACAATTTGCCGAATTTGGCGGAAACGAAAAAATCCCGCCGATATTTAAAGGAAAAGAGCGAGAAAGTGTTATCAATTATCTTGATTTTGCGAAGTATCTCGGAATAAATTCGGACGAAATTAAGTTTACATTACCTGAAACTTCGCCTGAAACAAAAGCAAAAGTCGACGAACTTTTGAAAAATTCAGACCCTACAAAACCGCTTGTCGTAATTGCTCCTGCCACAACATGGAGAATAAAACACTGGGACAAAAACAACTGGAAACAGGTTGTGGAATATCTTGATGGAAAAGTTAATTTAGTATTTACCGGTGGGGCAAATGATAAAGAACTTTTGTCATATATCGGAGCAGACAAATTTATAAATCTGGCAGGCAAGACAAATCTTCGTGATTTGCAAGAGATTTTTTCAAGAGCAATTCTTGTAATGGCTCCGGATTCAGGCTCGGCACATCTTGCAAGAGCAACGAATAATCCTGCTGTTATTTCAATTTTTACTTGCACTCCGCCGAAGCTTTTCGGGCCTTTTGGGGACGAAAATAAATATTTTTCGGTTGACGGACACCTTCCGTGTCAGCCGTGTTTTACCAGATGTTGTCCGCTCGTGGGCGAAGAGCATGAACGATGTTTAAAATATCCTACATATAATGAAATTATAAATATTGTTAACAAAATATTACAAAATAATCAAATTAGTGTATAATGTAATTTATAATATTGACAGAGTCTGTGTGATTATGGGCTTTAGGTCAAAATATAAGGGTTAAAATGAAATTTTTCGATAAAATAAATTATCTGAGAAAAAAAATCTCAGAGGTTGAAAATAACATTTATAGCGGAAAGCAAGATTTTTTAGAAATTTATGAGAGAAATCTTCAGCTTGAAAAAGAGATTGCGGAGAGAACCTACGAGCTCAATGTTGCAAACAGAAGAATGCTTACCCTCCAGCATATTTGGGAAATGATGAATTCTGCAAAGCCCTTGACGAATGTGTTGGAAACTATTGTTAACAGTATTCAGGGTGAACTCGGATATATTCATTGCACAATTATGCAAAAATTGACTGACGATAGTGGTGAAGAATATATGAGTGTGCT
>ONYB01000110.1 GCA_900321895.1 uncultured Brachyspira sp. | reverse complement strand
TACAAAAGTCTGAGGAAAATATAATCTCTCTTGATTCGGATTTAGGAAAGAAGATTTCAAAAGCACTGGATTCTTTGAAAAATAGATCTAATATAATAAAAGATGATTTATGGGCATTTGCAGATGATTATGTTCCGGTTTATAAGCCAAAAGTTGGTCTTGATGGTAAAATAATGGGCGGCCCATGGCCAGAATATGTATTGGTTGGATATAGAGCTAAAACTCCTAATGAGAAAAAAGGTGTTGAATTATATTAATTATGACTTGATAGCAGGTGGGTTTGACAATTTTGTCAAACCCGCCTTGTTTATGCCCGTTTTTGGTTTTTGATTGACCCCACTCTACCATTTCTTAGTATCTTTCCTGATACACCTACGCTATCATTTGACGGCGGTGCTTGATTATTGTAAAATTTTCTTAATATACCACATTGTTTGAGCAAAAAATGTTCTTCACATGAGTTATAAAGTCAGAAGTAAGGAGTGCCTGTGAAAGTAAGTTTAGATAGACAAAACGGTGTCAACAATATTAGAAAAAATGTTAGTTTCAAAGGGTTTGATACCCAAAAATCTAAGTTAGGGGATTTGGAATACACCTTTAACTTGCCTTATGATGACAAGACGTATGACGCATATCTCGAACTTTGTGAGGTTCAGGAGGATGAGAACGGCAATTTTAATATTGTGCGTGGCTTGCCGAACAAAAATATTGATGTCAGCGGTGTTCCTGAAAATGACAGAGATAGCGTAAGTCAGGCATTACCACTTAAATCGGGCAAAACTACCATTAATTTGAACAGAGATTACGGCATTTCTCAAAAATCAGCTTTCGGCTATCACTTCAAGCTTGTTCCGAAAGGTGGCGGAGCTCCGTTTTATCGTGTTGATAACGGCGATGTTATGGACTTTTCGGAAGGTACAGGGTTCGCTCATAATATCTACAACATCGTAAAAACAGGCTCGCAGGGGTTTGATGTGGGTTCGCAAATTCTTTTAATTCCGGATTCTTACAACGCTATGTTTGCGTATGACAAGGACGGGAAGGTTGTGCCGAACTTGAAATATCCTGAAGTCGCTAAGGCTACAAAACATTTTTCAAATAAACTCGGCGGTTCGCTTGCGGGTGTTGAGCATGACTTGGATGCGGGCAAATTTGACAATTATACAAAAATTATTTCTACTCCGTTGTTTACGGATGACAGCTTGACTCCGCACAGTTATTGGAACAAAAACTGTATGCAAATGGCTCATTCTTTGGGCAATATAAAAAATTACCAAAACTTGCAGAAAAAACTTTTTGAAAAAGGTATCAACTGGGTTTCTGATGGTGCTTTCGTAAACGAAGGTTTGGAAGGTGTTCACTTCCGCCATGTTTTGAAATGGGGTAAAAATTCACCGTATTTCAACTGGTTCAGGGCTTCGGGATTGAATAACAAACCGCTTACTTTGGGTGTTTTCCCGAAAGATACTGATATTATCGGGGCAAAGATTGTGAACGCTCCTTTCAATGTTGAAGAAAAAGAAAACGGCAAAATTCACCTTTCTACAAACAAAAATTACAACAAAAAGCAACCTACTTATTTGCAGGTTTTTGACAAACGACTTGTAACCGATAAACAGGCTGCTTACAATACGCCGTTGATTAAGGCTTATACAAAACTCGACACGGGTAACACTGCGGAAATCGTAACTCACGACGACACGGTTATCCCGTATTCATTTGAGGTTGATCCTGATGATTTGAAGGTTAACTTTGAAAGACTTGACGAATACAATGCAAATATCAAAAAAAGAGGCAAAGAACCGCTTGATTTGAATTCTTATCAGGCAATCAGAATGATTTCAAAATTCCCTTATTTCACATTGGATGAAAAAATCGAGGGTGGTTTTGATACTTGGGACGCAAACGTTGATATTGCAAAGATTAACTACACGTATTCAAGAGAAAACGTTAAAGATTTGCACAATATTATGAATAGCGACAAGCGAATTGAGTACAACGAACTTTTGCAAAAAAATAACTTTATGACGCAGGATTACGCAATTACTTCTGCTAAATATTGGACAAATTTAACAAACAGAATTTTGAACCTTCATGTTGCACAGAATTTGAAGAATGTTGACAGCAGAAGTGCGGACAAGGTTATGGAACAGATTAACCAAGACATTATTAATAAAACTTTGCCTGCAAAGACTGCGGATGTTGTTGATAAAGAGGTTGTAGAGAATGTTTTGTTTGGTGATTACAACCTTAAACCGCTTTCAAAAGAGGAATACCGCAAGGTTATTATCAACGGAATGATGGACACTCCGCTTGACACTATTGAGCTCGGCGACAATATTGTTTCTGTGTTTGCGTCGCCTTATATGGCAAAACGTGCTACGCATGAAGATGAGTTGGGTGTTTCTCGCTCTGAATTAGACAGAGAAGAAAATCCGCACCTTGATGACGAATTCAGAAGCACATATCTTGCGACAAACAAGGTTTACGAGCACGAAATGTACTATTTTGCTCAAGATGTTTTGGAAGACTTGAATAAAAAACTCCCGAAAAACTTGCAGATTAACAGCGGTTTGAATGTTTCAGAGTACGGCAAATATGTTTTGCCTTATCTTACTTCTGAAATCGCTAAATTTGCGGTAATTAAGGGCCTGTTCCCTGATGCAGAAGTTAAAGTAGATGAGGAAAACGGTGGAATTATTTATGATTACGACAAATTGAAGTCAACTTCACTTCAAAGCCTCGGTATTGTCGCAAATTCACCTAAAGAAGAAGCTGAACTTTTGATTAGCAAATTGAAGGGTTCAAAACTTTTGAACAAAGGTATTCCGGGGATTTCCGACAAGGATAAAGCTGTTTTGGTTGACGGTTTGTACAAAATGATTGAGGGTACAAACGCTACAAGTTTCAAACTCGCTGAAATGATTGTTGACAGAACTCGTTCAGGTTTGGACTGGAGAATTGATGCGACAAAAGATATCGCTGACGTTGAATCTTTGAGAAAACATGAAACGGATTTTGAAGATACTTGGGGCAATATTATTGACTTCTGGGGCAAGTTTGCAAAAGCTGTTTATAAAGAAAATCCGAATTCTTATCTCGTAGCAGAAGTTACGAATGAAAGAGAAATGCACGGTGAAGGCGGTAGTTTGTCACCGAAATACCAAATGGACAAAGATATTGTAATGAAGTTTTTGAGAGAAACGGGCATTACTTCTATCGCAAACTATAGCCACTTCTTTACAGATGTTCCTGCTCTTTTCGGCAAGAATATCGAAAAAGGTGAAGATTGGGGTGTTGATTATAGCAAGATTTTCAACGTTATGGGCTCCGGATGTACAAGTGACGGAAATCGCAGAGCCGACTTCTTGCACTCTGGCCCTTTGCCTTCGTTGATTTCCTCTTATACGTTTGCAGACAACCACGACAAACCGAGAATTTTACACGGGCTTGCTATGGATATGGGTCTTTTCTATGCGGATTTGGCGGCGTCCACAAGTCAGCACGATGTAAATTCTGAAAGATTTAAATATAAAGAAACAGCTTATAAGGTGCTACACGGCAGATTTATGCCGAATGACAGTGTTCAACCTTATGAAGTAAATAATTACGATTTTACGACTATCAGCCCTAAGGCTATAGCAATGGGCGATGCAATGGGTAACGCTTTTGGTAAGGCGTTGCAGAATATGTCAGAAGGCGAATTTAGAGTTCTTGACAGGGCTCAACAAAATAAAGCTTACAGAGCACTTGCCTCCTCTATTGCAGAGATTGCGGGCGGAAGTTATCTTGGAGAAAACTTCCAATCAGAGGCTTTTGGCGTAAGACCGTTCGATTTGGCAATAGATATGGTTGTAAATCAGGCTGTTAAAGAACACGGGCTCAAATTGTCTGATGACCCGACTTATAACAAAGAACTTCTTAATAAATTGAAAAAAGAAATGTTCTATGCTGCGT
>ONYB01000108.1 GCA_900321895.1 uncultured Brachyspira sp. | reverse complement strand
TTCTGCTTGTTCAGGTGTAGGGTAATTTCCGACAATTACTCTTGCAACAGTTGTTCTTTGAACGGGTGTAGGGGCAGATGTCGCTGAATGCGTAACCTGATGTTGAACCTGTTGCGGTTGAGTTTGCGTTTTTTGAGCTGAAGTTCCGCCAACTACATCGGTTATAGCCTTTTGTCCGAGAGTTTCTTCAGGCAATCTGTTTTCTACATCTTCAGGTCTGTTCGTTTTTGGAATAGAAACCCTTTCTCCATCTTCAACAGAAAGCGAATCAGAACCGATTGCAGAGGTGTCGTCTTCTTCTTGCAAATCTTTCAATCTACCATCGACTTCGCCTTTTGAAACGTTATCTTCAACCTGTTGGTTTTCGTCCTCGCCTAGCGTAATATCAACATCAGGCGACATCATTTTTGCCATGCCCAAAAATATTAAAAGCAAAACAAAAAAAGCCCAGAGGAAAAGTTTCAACCCCTGCTTTTTGTTTTTGTAGAGCATTTTTTTGTAATCTTTATAACTTATATGAGAGGTTCTCTGCTGTTCTTGTAGGGATTCGTCATCATTCATCATAAATTACACTCCTCTGACTTTTGTACTTGCCATTATTATATCATTAATTTCTTCCGAATAATTAGTCAAAACTTCTTTCGCAAACCCTTCGATGTCCGTAATTCCTAAATCGTTTGAAAGCCCGCATGCCGCAATCGGGGCACCCGTAGAATCAATATTTATTCCGGTGTGGATAAGAATTGACGTCAACGATTTTGTTGCAATAGAAACGGTTAATTTTTTGTTGTTAACAAATAGGTCATCGCCGTTTCTGCGAACTTTAAACCCTCTTTTTTCGAGTGCTTCTTTTATAATGCAAATAAGCAGTCTTTGTCTGAAAACACCTTCAACAAGCCCGACGTTGAACTGTTCCGAGATAAAACTCAACATGTTTTTGCTATAAATCGGTTCGTTATTGATAACGTCCTCAATATCAACCATTTCGGTTAATTTCACTTCGCATTCGCCAATAAAAGCAACGGTCGCATCGCCCTGAATTTTAAAATTTTTATAAATCCAGTGCGGTGAAAGCTGCCAGCCTTCGTATTTAATATTTTCTTCAATTAATTTTGTTTTCATCATAATCCTTATTATAACTTAAAAAAGCAGATTAATAAAGTATTTGTCACCGTTTGCAAGCAAAGCATTTTTTAATCTTATGCAAGATTCGCATTTTCCGCAATGTTTTTCCCCCGAATTGTAACAACTTCTTACCAAATCCAACGGAATTTTCTTTTCGAGTGCGGCTTTTACTATATCATTTTTTGTCAAATCAATCAATGGTGCTTTAACTTTTGGCTTTGAAAGTGTAGAATATTCAAACTCAGCATTAACCCTTTTTATAAATTCTTTTGTATTGTCCGAAAACGTTTCGGCTTCCTCTTTATTTGCACCGATGATAATATCGTCAAACTCAAAAGAATCACAGTAGCTTGCGGCAATATTCAAAAACAGCCCGTTTCTGTTCGGAACCCAAACAGCCTTCATAGATTCATTAAAATCAGTGATATTCTCCGGAACTTTGTCCTCATTCACAAGCGAGGTGTGCGTAATTTTTTTGAGCCAATCCAACTTCAAGACCTCGTGTTCAATCCCATAAAAATCACAAATCTTTTTAGAGGTCTTAATTTCTTCCTCTGCGGACTTTTGACCGTAATCAAAAGTCAACGCCATCATCATTGTATATTTATCTCTGACAATTCCAAGGCTGACAAGAGAGTCCAAGCCTCCTGACAAAAGAATTATTCCGCTACTCATCGAATTCCCTGCGAATCCTTTCCGTAATTTCATCTTCTTCGTCGTCAGTTTCGTATTCCTCAATAAGCGAAACGGCTTCGACTTTCAAAACATCACTGTAAATCGGCTCTTTTATAACTTCATCCAAAATTTTTCTGCCGACCATATTGTAAAGTGCAATCAGGGCATTTTTCTTTACTTCGTCGTTCGGATCGCAAAGACACCCTTTTATGGCGTCGTAAGCCTCTGGATAATCAGAATCCATAAGTGCCTCAATCGCATTAATTCTTATTTGGGAAGATTCATCCATTAAAGAACTTTTTAGGGCATTGAATACTCGTTCGTTCTTATCCAAGCGAAGCTTGCCGAGAGCCTCTATTACACGTTCTTTTAAAAATGTAAATTTGTCTAAAATTCCTTGTTTAGCCTCTAAAATACTCACAAGCGGATCAATAGCACGCATATCTCCGAGCATGCCGAGTGCTGAAGCTGCAGATTCTCTTAAATAAACAGATTTTTCATCTTCGTCTTTTACAACATCAATAAGTGGGGTAACAGCAAACCTGTCACCGATTTTGCCGAGGGCATCCGCACATGCAAATCGAATCTTGTAGTTTTCGTCTTTGTTGTTTAGGCAATACAAAAGCGGAGTTACGGCGGATGTATCTTTCAGATTGGCTATCGCTTTAGCAGCCATAACTCGAACATTTATAAAATCATCTTTTTCTAAAGTTTCGTCGTCGGTTTTCCACAACAAAATATCCAAAAGCGGACTAAGAGAGGACTTATCCCTCAATCTGTCCGAGCATTGAATTATCGACATCAAAACCTCTGGTTTTTTGCATTTTGTCAAGAAATAATCGTAAATAAGCACCAAATTTTCTCGCTCAAATCTTTCATCAAGCGAATTTATCAACGCAACAGACTTGGAAGGTTCGTAGTTGTCGCCTTCTCCATACAAATTGCATTCTTTTGCTATAGCTTCTAAATCCAATTTTTCTCTATCTTCCACGGTTACCCCTATGGTGAATATACTACAAATGCGTGATTTTGACAAGTTTTTGAAAAATGTTAATAATTTCTAAAAGAAAAAGCACCGACAAATTCCTTCGCCGGTGCTTTCTTTATATTGGTGGACATTTATGCTTTTTGAGCTACTTTTTGTTCCTTTTTACTTTCTTTATGGGCAAGATACATATTACAAAGTTTGTTTGCAGGTTTTGTAACCATAACCGGAACGATGTATCTGTAGACAAGCGAGAAGACCAACATTGATTTCAAATAGCCCATGCCTGAAATTCGTTTCATAAAGAGAGCTTTTTCATTTTTATCCACAATATATTTTCCAAGACGTTCCTTGATAAATTTTTCGGCTTTTAGAGAAGGAACATCTTTTTTGTCAGCCATAGATGCTGTTTTGTTGAAAGCCTTAATCTTTTTAGCTTCTTCTTTTACTGCCTTAAATTCCTTCAAAAAATCCGTATGAATAGTCGGATCTTCAAGAGATTTTGCGGCATATTTTGCTGTTTGCTTCTGCCACCAGTCACCCAAGTAACCGTCAAGTGCATAAGCACCCGCAGTTGACAAAACAAAGGTCAAGAATTGGTTTACGGCAAGGGTATTTTTTCTGTCTTTATCCAACTTGTCGTTTGTAACGGTTTTGTACATATACATACCGCTTGTAATAGCAGAACCAACTGCCAAAAAGTGTTTGAAAAGGTTGTCACTGTTTTTTACTTTGTCGGTAAGTTTGTCTATAACCTTGTTGTCAAAAACTTTCGGAATAAGGTGTTTTGCACAAACATCCCCAGCTTTGTCGCTCAATCCGCTAAATGCAGGTTGTTGCTTTGGTCTGTTGTTTGCCGTTTGATAATTGTTATACTTAGGAGATATCGTATTTAATGTAACTTGCATTATTGTTTACCTCCTTTGAAATCGCTGAACGCATTAGGTAATTTTGATATTGCTGTTTCTACTTTTTGTTTAGTATCATCTGCCTGCTGTTGTTGAGTTTGAGCAGGGGTTGTTTCTTTTTTGTCGCCTGCCTTTTTCTTTTCTAGCCCGAAAACGTATTTCAAAATCGGCGGAATAAGTGCGATTGTCAACATTGAACGAGGAATTGCGATTGCCCAGTCTGAAAGGTTTTTCATTTCAATTTCAAGAGCGTTGATGTAGTTTTTGCATTCCCTTTTTAGTGCAGGGTCTTTAATCGCTTTCTTTTGCAATTCTACCAATTTTTCATATTTTTTCTCAAACAGGTTGAACTTGAACTTAATCGGCTCAGGCTCATTCGTTGTGCCATTTTTAAGGTTGTCTAAAACCGTATTGTAATGGTTTCTGTAGTTATCTTTAATCTTGTTAACGCCGTTATCCCAAGGAGTTGTGGCAATAACAGATGCCAAAAATCCGATTACACCCGATGCCATCGAGTGACCCGAAGCGTAAATCTTATCATCCTTATCATCTTTCCCAGGTAGAGCCATAATCGTTGCAGGTCTTAGTGCTCCAGCTAAAAACAAAGCCATTAGGGCACTTCCGGAAACGTTATGATCTTTTACAAACTCTAAGAGCCAATCCAAAGATTTCATTCCGAAAGACTTAGAAACGTTAACGGCAGCCCCACTCAATTCTCCTGGTAAACTGCCGTTAAACGCTACATTATATCCTCTATTATTTTTTTCACACAATCCCGCACCTTTCGCTTTCACGTCGTGCTGCGAGTTACGATAAGCCTCCTGTATACCGGGCTTTAGGGTAAAATCATTTTTTATTGAATTAATTTTCATGTCCCACCAATTAAATTAATGTCTTCTACACTTATTCTAAAACAAAGCAAATTTTTTTTTGCTATCAAATTTAAGAAACTTTACAATTAATTTTTTAAACATGTTGAAAAAGCAACAAGCACCCGAAAAAAAACTTTTTCGAGTGCTTAACATTTGGTGTCCGACCTACACTTTATATATAAATTACATATCCAATCCCAAGTCCAAAGTCGGAGCTTTCGCAACGATTGCACTTGACGAAATTATATCGACACCGCATTCCGCAATAGTCGAAACAGTTGAGAGATTTACGTTTCCGCTCGCCTCAACAATCGCACGGTGATTAATATATTCGCATGCCATTTTCATTGTGTCACAGTTCATGTTATCAAGCATAATTATGTCTGCACCTGCAGCAACTGCTTCTTTTACCTGTTCAAACGTATCGCATTCGACTTCTATTTTATGTGTAAAAGAAATTTTATCACGTAATTTTGTGACCGCGTTTGTAATACTTCCTGCAAGTCTTATGTGGTTGTCCTTTATCATTGCACAATCAGAAAGGTTAAATCTGTGCATGTGTCCGCAACCCGTAAACACCGCATATTTTTCAAAAGCTCTGAAACAAGGGGTCGTTTTTCTTGTGTCAACAATTTTTGCCTTATTAGAACCGATTGCGTTTTGGTATTTTCTTGTTTCTGTTGCAATTCCGCTCATTCTCTGTGCATAATTCAAAGCAACACGTTCACCCATAAGCAAATACTTAGCAGGCCCTTTCAAATCCGCAATCTTATCGCCTTTTTTAATTTCGTCTCCGTCTTTAAAGTAAAATTTAATTTCAACATCAGATGACAAAATTCTGAAAAC
>ONYB01000044.1 GCA_900321895.1 uncultured Brachyspira sp. | reverse complement strand
ATTTGATATGTCTGAGCTATGGCGAAAAATCGGGAATTGCTACTATTTTACAAAAAAACACGACGAGGCAAGGACAGCTTACGAAAATACTTTGAAATATTGTACGACAAATGGTAGTATTTACGGAGTTTTGGCATATCTTTATTATTATGCGGATTCTGATATTGCCCTCAAATATTATGACAAGACGCTTTCTCTCAATCCGAGAGATGAAGTAGCACTTTCGGGTAAATGTTTGACGGTTTTGAAATCGGATAAATATTCTCAAAAACAGATTAAAGAGATTTTGGAACACGATGTGAACCGAATGCGAGAAATTTTGATGAAAGGCGAAAACCCGTTTACCTATAGGGATGTCCGACTTGCTCACAAGGAAAAGTTGCACATCGGCTATCTTTCATCTGATTTCAAATGTCATGCAATGGCTCAATTTGTCATGCCGTTTATGAAAAATCATGATATGAAAAAATACGATTTTACGCTTTATTCCACCACTACAACAAGTGATTTTGTGACGGAACAATACAAAAATCTCGGGATGGAGTGGAAAGATTGCAACGGGCTTTCAAATAAACAGCTTGCAAATGTTATCCACGAGGATTGCGTGGATATTTTGGTGGATTTGAGCGGGTTGACGCACAGTAGATGTTTTGCTCATTTTTACAAGCCAGCCCCTGTAATTATGCAATATTTGGGTTTTGTAAATACTTGCGGAATGCGTGAAATTGATTACATTTTTGCGGATGATTTTACTATTCCAAAAGGCTTGGAAAAAGATTACACCGAAAAACCACTTTATTTGGAGACGTATATGCAAAGGTTTGCGTTTGATATAAATGACCCGAAATGGCCGGCCCTGAACGATTTACCGTGCAAACAAAACGGTTTTCTTACCTTCGGAAGTTTTAATTGTACGTCCAAAATCAACGATTACACGATTAAGTTGTGGTCAAATCTTTTGAAAGCAGTGTGTAATTCAAAACTTCTCCTTTATAGAACCCAGATGACGGCTGATATTATTGAGCGATTTAAGAAGAAATTCGAGGCTAACGGAATTAGCGAGGAACGCTTGATTTTTAATAATGTACCGTTCCCGAATTCGCACTTCCATGCTTATCAAATGGCGGATGTTGCACTTGATCCGACACCTTTCAACGGTTTGACGATTACGCTTGAATCGATTGCAATGGGCGTACCTGTTTTGACGCTTGTTGGAGAAAGCATGCAGGCAAGAGGTTGTGCAAGGGTTAACAAAACGCTCGGATTGGACGATTTGGTTGCCGAGAGTGAAGAAGAGTATGTTCAAAAGGGTAAAGCTCTTGCGGAAGATGTTCAAAAACTCGAATATTATCGCAAGAATTTGAGAGAAATTCTTTCAAAATCCATTCTTACGACGGATTTGAGAGGGTTTGCGGAGTGTATTGAGGCAGCTTACGATAGGGCTTGGCAGGAGTTTTGTAAAACTTTGTAAACAAAATAACAAAAAATTTTTTGAGCAGGTTTAATGTAAAGGGACATTAAGATGATAAATCCTGTAAACACTACATTATCTGCTAAAAATTGGTCGTTAAACCAAGGTTTCACGGGCTCGTCGGAGGACAACACTCCTGTTAAAACGAGTATATTTTACGTGAACGATTTTCATGGCAAAGCTACAAATATGGAGCGTGCGATTACTGCGTCAAAGGCTTTTGACCACTTTGTTTCGTCAAAAGATACCGATACGTTGAAACTTGCGTCAGGCGATATTATGCTTGGCGAAGATACCAAGATTAATACTGTTGCCAAAAAGTTTTTGAAGTTTATCGGGGTTACGGCGTCTGCTGTCGGAAATCACGAGTGCGATATGAAATCGGCGGATTTTAAAGAGGTTTTGGCGGATGTTGATTACAATCTTTTGGCATGTAATTTGAAAACGAAAAATCCTAATCCGCTGTCCGAAAAAGTAAAATCTTCGATTGTAGAGGAACATAACGGGCATAAGTACGGGATTATCGGGACTTTGCCGAGTGATTTACTCTCAAGAGTGAAGTATGGCAAGGTTTTGCAGGATCAGGAAATTCTTCCCGCAAATATTAACGAAACTATTCAAGATGTCCAAAAAGAAGTCGATAAGTTGAAGTCACAGGGTGTAAATAAAATTATTTTGCTTTCCCATAGCGGTTACGGGTATGATAGAAAAATTGCTAAGAATACGGATGGGATTGATGTTATTCTCGGAGGTCATTCGCATAATTTGGTGGAAGGTGTCAAAGACGGTGAGAATCTTTTGTATTCAAAGTCCAATGAACCCGTGGTTATTACTCAGGCAGGACGTGACGGGAAAAATTTCGGGGTTTTAAATCTTGAATTTAATTCAAACGGGATTATTGTGAAAGTTCAAAACAATGTCGGGTTGACCAGAAAGTTCTGTCGTTTTGCCCCTGCAAAGCACGTTTTTGATGGAATTTTAGGTAAATCTGAAGTTGTTGGTGTTGTGAATACCGCACCGCCGATTTTGAAAAACGATTTGATTGACCCGAGCCCGCTTGCAAATTTTGCACTCGACGCAATTCGAGAAAAGACGGGGGCGGATATCGCAATGGTTTGTGCCGCTAATTTGAGAGGATATCTTGAAAAAGGCAAAGTTGACACAATGGCAATTTCTGAAATTTCGCCGTTTAAAAATAAGTTGATGAATATTGAATACACCGAAAAAGAAATTGTGGATGCTTTGAAATTTGGGGCAAAATCTTTGAACAGTCGCAACAACAAGCCGGGGATTATATATGTTTCAGGCATGAAATATGAGATTTCAAAGGACGGGCATATTTATAATTTGAAATTTATTCACAAGGACGGCACGGAAGAGCCGATTGATATTCACAATCCACGTGCCGACAAAAAATATCTTGTCACAATCAACGACTACTACGCTTCCGGTAATGATGATTTTGCAATGTTAAATAAATCTTCGCATGCAGTTCAAAAATTTGATTTTGATATGAATTATTGTATAGAACAGTATTTTAAAAATCATAAAGAACCTGTTGATATAGTAGATGACTGCAGAATTAAAATCATTGATTAATCTTGTGCTGATTGAAAATTCGGTGTGTTTTTGTTATAGTTAGCGGTATGGAAACAGAAATCAAGCAACTTTTAAATAATTTAAAACCTCGTATTAAAAGTGCGAAGGAGTGTCTTTGACTTTGCCGAAATGCCCGCAAAGTTAGAAAAACTTGAAGCAGAATTGCAAGCCCCCGAAATTTGGTCTGACAAAGAAAAAGTTTCAAAACTCGGCGGTGAGATAAAAGAGCTCAAGGAAAATTTGGCAATGTTTGAGCGTTGGAACACTTTTGTTGAGGATGCCGAGGTCGCTTTGGAAATTCAGGACAGTGAGCTCGTTGAGGAGTCGTACAAAAATTTGGAAGCATTGGCCGTAGAACTGGACAAGTTTGAAATTCGCCTGATGTTAAGCGGTGAGTATGATGAAGCAAACGCAATCTTAACGATAAATGCCGGAGCCGGCGGTACGGATGCACAAGATTGGGCAAGTATGCTTTTAAGAATGTATATGCGGTGGGCGGAAAAACGTGGCTGGAAGGTTACTCTTTTGGATAACTTAGACGGTGATGAGGCGGGTATTAAGTCTGCTACAATCAAAGTCGAGGGCAAGTATGCCTTTGGGTATGCAAAAGCCGAAAAAGGTGTTCACAGGCTTGTTAGAATTTCTCCATTTAATGCGAATGGAAAACGTCAGACCAGTTTTGCTTCAGTTGAGGTTTCGCCGATAATTGCGGATTTTGAAAAAACTATCGTGATTCCGCCGGAAGAATTGGAGATTGATACAATGCGTTCAGGCGGTGCCGGCGGTCAGAATGTTAATAAGGTTGAAACGGCTGTCAGAATTTTGCACAAGCCGACAGGGATTGTTGTAAAATGCCAGCAGGAACGCTCCCAGTTGCAAAACAAAGAAAATGCAATGCAGATTTTGGCGTCAAAACTTCTCGCAATCAGGCAAGCCGAGCATGAAAAGAAACTTGCGGAATTAAAAGGCGAAAATTTTGACATAAATTTTGGTTCACAAATTCGCTCTTATGTTTTTCATCCGTATAAAATGGTGAAAGATCACAGGACAGGCTTTGAAGTCGGAAATGTCGATGCGGTTATGGACGGTGATATTGACGGGTTTATTGAAGCCTATTTGAAACAAACTCATTAGAATTTTTCTTTTCTTATGTTATAATTTTGATGTGATGATTACGAGGACAAAGATTTTAATAAGTTCAATAGTTGTGCTTACACTTGCGACTGCTGTTGCGACGCCGTTTGTTGTCTATTTGAAGATTTTGCCGAAATTGGTTTCAAACCCGAAGATTATTAATTGTGCCGAAAAATCGGTGAAAAAGTATGTCAATATTGATGTCGAAATTAAAAATCCGTACCTCAAAACCTCAATGACGCCTGAAATTTTCTTTGGCTTGGACGGGATTACCGCATCAAAAGACGGCAAAAAAATGCTCGAGGTTCAAAAACTAGACACAGCTTTTTCTTTCAAAGATATTTTTAACAAACATATTGTTGTCGAAAAAGTCGGGTTGGATTACGTATTTGCTGATGTGAATAAAATTATGTCATCACTCCCGAAACAAAAGGAAGAAAAGAAACATGAAAGCGATTGGGATATTGATTTTTATGATTCAGTTCTTTCTTTGAAAAAAAGTTTGATTTTATACACGTTAGAGCCAAATGTTAATGTTAAAGTTCAGGCAAATAATTTAAATATTGATAATACTCAAAAAGTTAAACGCTATGTGCATTTTGATATTGATACAGAGGTCGCAAAAGCCGGGAAAATGCTTCATTTTGCAATCGCTGACAAAAACAGTGTCGTTATTCAAAACAAGCGTTTATACGTGAATGATTGCGTTTTGGATATCAACAGATCAAATGTTCATATTAATGCGACAGCTTCTCGAAAAGAGGGCTTTAATGTAGATTTATCATCGAGAAAATTCGGGGTTCGTGACGTTACTGCGATTGTTGATTCAAATATTATCATTAATAATGGTAGTGAAATTTTGTCGTATTTCAAAGATATGGACGGGAATTTCGATTTTGATATTAATTTGAAGAAAAACGACATTTCCGGCAAGGTAAAATTGAACAATCTGAAACTTCAAATTGTGCCCGTAAACAATCTGCCGTTGACTTTGACGGGTGGCGAAGTGCTTTTATCAAAAAATGATATCAAGTTCAAGGATTTTCTCGGATATCACGGCAGACAGGCGGTGAATAAGGTCAAAATTAACGGTGTTATTAAAGATTACACAAATTCTTGCGACACCGATGTCACGATTGATACTTCTTTGAGAAATGAATTTGCAAAAGATTATTTGTCCAAAATCGTAGGTTTTCCTATGCAGATTGTTGGAAAAGCGGGTTCAAGAATTCTTATCAAATCAATTTTTAATAAAATTGATGTTACCGTGATGTCAAAAATTGCAAAGGGTGATGATATTCTTGTTGACGGAACGTCTTTTTCGCCGGTGGCTTATGATAGAGCGGTTAAGGCGGATATGCATTTTGAGGATAATATTTTAAATATAAAAAATATTGATTATTATATCGCACAAGTTATTAACAAACAGTCGAAAATCAAGCCCGTTCTATCTTTGAGTGGAAATGTCGATTGCTCAAAACCTCTTCCGGTGGTTATGGATTTCGGATTTAATGTTCCAAGACCGTTGCCGAGTGAATTTCTAAACCTTTTTGTCGGGCAAAAGTTGTTCCGTGGCGGAAAATTTTCGGGTGAGCTAAGGGTCTTGAACAATGGGCCGTATCCTGTTTTGAAAGGGCACATGACCGCCGAAAAAATTATGGTTCCGTCCCAGAGATTTCTGGTTGAGGAAGGCGAACTCTCTACAGACCCGAACGAAATTTATGTTAACTCAAAAGGTAGATTTAGGCGTTCTCATTACGATTTGAAAGGAACTTTTGCAAATGCTATCAAATATCCGATTGTTGTGAAGGATGTTGATTTCGGTATGGACAGTATCGATGTCGAAAGGATGATGCAGGCTTTCAATGAGCAAAATACTTCTGCTATTGAGAAAAAAGAGATTACGAATGTTGAGTATGACGACAACGATGACACTGTTGTTTTCGACGTTAATAATTTGATTGTCGAAAAATGTATTTTGAGGTTAAAGGAAGGCAAGTATAAAAATATTGAGTTTGGCAATATTGTGGCGAATTTGACCCTAGACAAAAATAATGTTTTGAAGTTGGAGTCAAACAGATTTGATATTGCAGAAGGAATTTCCACCCTGAAAGTCAACTGTGACTTGAAAAAACACCTTTATGCAATCAGGCTCGGAATTAAGGATGTAAATTCAAGTTTGATGTCAGAATCTTTGCTTAATTTGCCGAGAGAAATTTCGGGTAAGGCAAGCGGTTTGATTGAGCTCAATACGGATGAGTCTTTAAAGTTGAACGGTTCTATAAAATTTCTTGTAAAAGACGGGGTTATTCAGAAAATCGGGCTTGTTGAGTATGTTTTGAAGTTTGCGGCATTGTTTAGAAATCCGCTCGTTATGATTAGTCCGTCGACTTTGTCTGATATGATTACAATTCCTGATGGTAAATTTGAAAAAATTACGGGCGATATGAGATTGAAAAACAATGTTGTTGAGATGATGAAAATTAAATCGTACTCGCCACAGTTGAGTGCCTTTATTGTCGGGCGTTACAACCTTGAGAACAGTGATGCTATTTTGAGAATTTATACAAAATTCAGCAACAAAAACAAAGGTGTTGCAGGATTTTTGAGAAACATTTCGCTTAACAGTTTGGCTAACAGAATTCCTTTGAGCAGCAGAAATGATATTCAATATTATTCTTCCGAATTGGAACAACTGCCTGCGATTGAGGCGGATGAAAAAGATTGCCAAATCTTCCTTACAAAGGTTGACGGAGATGTTGAGCATAACAACTTTATCTCGTCTTTGAAAAAGATTAAATAATTCGTCTTAATTATTTTTAACATACATGACAATTTTTATCATGTTTGTGGTTTATTGTAATAAAACCTGTTGAAAACATAAATAAGGATTTATAAAATTGCAAAATACGATAACCAAAAGTATTAGTGCTCATAAGGCAGGATTTGCACCGCAAGCCAGCCGTAAGTTAGTTCTTTTTCAATCAATAGAAAAAAGACTTAATAAGATTTTTAAAGATGAAATGAATTCATCTAATTCAATATTTCAATTTGTATCAGATAGTGCCATTCATAAAATGGCACTATTTTTATCCGGAGCAAAAAATCGCTCTTGCTCAATCGGGATTGCAGGCGAAACAGCAAGCGGCAAGTCAACGATTACAATGGATATTATTGACACCCTAAAGGTTTTTGCTGATGAATTTTATATAAAAGATTTAATAACCAGAATTAATACGGATGATTATTATTATGACCGTTCTGATATGGTTATAAAAGCGGGAAGTTTCGCCGAATTCGCAAAGCATTATGACCTCGACGTTCCGGAGGCTCTTGAGTTGGAATTGATGAAAGAACATATTAAGTCTTTATTAGGCGGGGAAACGGTTTATTTGCCTAAATATGATATGTCAGGTACTGCGAAACGCGTAGATAATGTTACAAAAACTACTCCGTCAAAAATTATTATTTCGGAAGGTTTATTTACCTTGACCGATAAAGTCGTAGATGCTTTTGATTTTAAAATATATGTTGATGTATCGTCAAATGTCCAAAAAGAAAGATTTTACAGACGTGCTGCAGAAAGGGATTTGGGCTCTTCTGCCGATGATGTTTATTTGAATGCGGCGAGCAAGGCAAAAATCCATATTCACCCGACAAAAGCTAATGCGGATATTATTCTTTCAGGCGAAGCTGACAGAACTTCATATAAAAATTTTATCAAAAAAGTTCTTGAACTCGTAAGAGATGTACATTTTAGCAGTGTTTTGATGTATTCATAGTCCGTTGTGCGGTCTGAAATCTTTGAAATCCGGAATATATTTCGGTTCAACCTGAATGCCTTTGCCAAAGATGTTTTGACCTGACAAGTGGCAGTTGTTTTTGTCCAGCACAAATTTATCCCAAATTTCTTGTGTTTTGTTGTCAAATCCGAAGGATTTTGGTTGGATTAAGAGTGCCTTGTAGAGGTCGCTGACTTGTGATTTTGAAAATGCACAGGTGGTGTAAAGGGTTATTCCTGCGAACTTTGTCACCTGTTTGTAGGCACAATAGTCGCCGTACCAACCTTCTATCTGCTTTTTGTCACGGTAAACCGTTCCGTTTTTGTTAAATGCGGAGTTTTCAATATAGGGTTCGCAGTTTTGAAATTTGCGAATAAACCTTTCGCTAAAACCGTTCAAACTGTAAGCAAAGCACGCATTCACGCTCAAAATCAAAAAAGCTGATAAAAGGACTTTTTTCATTTTTTACACCTGAAACCGTTTTTGATGTTTATTGTCAAAATCGGAAAATCTTCTTCTCTGCTACCAAAGTGCGAGAACACAATCTTTTTTGGTGATGAAACTTCTACGATTGATTTGATTAATTCTGTGCCGTTGCCGTGATTTTCGTAGTTATATTTGTAAAAATCTCTGTCCGTGTCGTTCAGGATTAGGAAGGTTTTTGTCTTGCCGATAGGCTTTTTGAGAGTAATTTTGTTGTTTTTGAATTGTGAAACCTTCACGATTTTCACGTCAGGAAAAAGTTTTTGAACTTCGTCTGCGGAAAGTTCTCTTCTCGTGATTTTGTTGTTGTTAAAACCGAGTTCGTAAAACTTCAATTCATGCTGATTGTAGCCGAGGAGTTTGTTTCCATCGTAAAATTCCAAGGTTGTATTTGTGTCGTAGTAGGTTTTATCTAACAAAAATTCTGAAAATCCGCCCGAGCCGACAGTCATGTGTTTTGTGAAGATGAGCCCTTTAGCAAGTGGAGTTCTTGCCCAAGTTGAGCTTGTTGGGTTGTAGTAAACTTTTTTGTTAACTTCGACAAAACTTTGAACGTTGTCAGGGTAGTTGTAAGCCAATGCCATGTTTGCAGAAATCGCTAAAGATAATAAAACCAACAATAATCTCATATCAAAACTCCTTTACTTTTGTAAGGGTATATTAGCATAATTTGGCAATTTGTACAATATTATTTTTGCAATGAGGGTGATTTTATTATAAAATTTTAGTGTTATGAAGAGAGAAAACAGAATTATTGGGATTACGGATATCCACGGTGAGCTCGGAAAACTTGAGAGTTTGCTGGAAAAATTAGATTTGATGCCTGACGATACTATCGTTTTTATGGGTGATTATATTGACCGAGGCAAAAATTCAAAAGGTGTTATCGACAAAATTATTTCGCTCGGCGATTTTTGCAAATGCGTGTATCTCAAAGGATCGCACGAATACGCCTACCTGAATGCACGAAAAGGGGATGAATACTACAAATACCTTTTCTGGAATTATGGCGGAGTTCAGACGGTGGAAAGTTACGGCAGTTTTGAAAATATATACAATGTCCACGGCGAATTTTTAGAAAGTTTGCTCCCGTATTACGAAACCGAGGATTATTTCTTTATTCATGCAGGGTTGCGTCCGAATATTCCGCTTGAGGAACAGCAGGAAGAGGACTTTTTTTATATCCGTTCGGAATTTTATAGCCATAAAACGAATTTCCCGAAAAAGATTATATTTGGACACACGGAGTTTGACGAACCGCAGGTTCAGGCGGACAAAATTTGCATTGACACGGGTTGTGGAAAATATCCGAATGCCGTGTTAACTGCAATTATTTGTCCTGAAGAAACCTTCGTTCACTCCTAGTTGTCTTCTACGACAACTCCTTCATCATTAAAGTCACCCATAAGCTTGATGCCTTGGCATACTTCTGCCAGTTTTTTAAGTGCATTTTTGTATTTTACCAAAAATTCATCAAATTCTTTCGTGAGTTCTTGTTGCTTTTTGTATGCTTCTGAGTATTCTGGCAAGTTCAAGTTTGCAATGAAGGTATACATTGTGTTTACCAAGTTCAAGAAGTTTTGAGTGTTGACGGATTCTTGGTTAGATTTTTGAACGTTTTCTGCCTTAACTTCATCCATGTTGATTTCCACAATCATTGATCTTTTCACTGTCGGATCTTCTTGAATTTGTTTTTTTGAGTCATCGAGTGCTTCAAGATAATTTTTGATTTCTTTTTTACGTCCGTTACCTTTTGTCTTTTGAATTAGGGCTTCTTTAGCCTCATCAATAAGTTTTTCAGGTTCATCGGAGTTATTTATCTTCGATTGCAAATCCTTCAATACTTCGCTTGCTGCCGTCATGTTCTTTGAGGTCGCGGTTGCAATTTTGACTACAGATTTGATTTTTTGGTCGACATCGAACATCTTAAATTCTTTAGCTGAGATGTCAATGAAGGTTTCTGCAAGCCCGAGTTTTTCTACAAACATTTTTGCTGTTTCCGTGTTGTAGTTTACAAGCAGATTTTTAACAATGAAACTGATTGATTCAGGTGAATCCATTGTCATCTGATAGTCTTCTTCGTAAGGATTTACATAGTAATCTTTGAAGTGTTTCTTTACTGCAGCAGCATTACCGGAAGATACAGCCTTCATTAAGCCTTCTTGAATATCAATAAGTTTTGCCATTTCCAAATTGTGTTCCAACATTTGAGAATAAATTTTTCTATCCTCAGGATGTTTTGCATCTTTGGCACAAGACATCATGTAGGCTTTGAGTAATTCTTGCGGATGTTTTGAAATGTGATATTTTTTGAAGTCTTCAAAGAATTTTGTCTTGGCAATATTTGCTCTGTTTTCATCATATCTGCGGGCTGTTGCTGTTTCAAGTCGGTTCTTCAAATAGTCGTTCATCATTTTCTCGGCTTGAAGACGAGCTTCAGGTTTTACGTATTTGTCAAGGTATTGAGAAGCAAGTTTTTTCGCTTCTTGAGTTTTTGAAAATGCTGAAATCTTGTTGTCATTCAGAACATCTTCATTTTTTATAATGTGAACTTCGTTCAAGACACTTTCGAGTTCTGCAAAATCTTCAAGTTGTTTCTTCTTGTTGCCTTTGCTGAATTTGTCTAATGCTGCACGAATTTCCATAGAACCGTATTTGCCACTGAGTGTCGGGTCTTGCATTCTGAATTCTTCGTTAATCCAGTTCTTCAAGTCCTCTCTAATTAATCTTTGATACTGTTGCGGAATATTAAAGGAAACAAGGGTGTCGAAATACTTTTTCAAATAAGCAAGACTTTCTTTGTTCGTTTCCATGAACGGATGTTCTTTGTTTGTTTTTTCAGCCATTGAGTATTCAAGTTTAATTGTTTTAATCAGTGGTCTGTAACTCTTGACGGGTTCATTTTTGTCGAATTCCATAATTTTGAGTGCCGCTTGAAGCCCTTCTCCCATTTGAGGGTCGTCATAGTTGTTCGTCAAAAATTCACCGGCAAGACTGTTTACTGCCTGATATTCTTTTTCAGAAAGCTTTTTATCGTCAGACATTTTTCCAAAATAACTTTCAAGTTTTGTTACAAGATTGTAAGAGTTCAAAACCTTCTTACGCAACTTGATTACTGAAAGTGTTTCGGAGGTCGTTCTGTCAATACTTTCAAGTTTTTCTTCCAAAGATCTGTCAGAAATAAGATCAACTTTAGGGTAAGCAGGAAATGCGTTGTATTTTCTAAAGTTTACATCTTTGTACTTGTTGAACAATTTTTCGTACTCAAGCGATACCATTGAGTTAGAAAATTCTCTATAAATATCATCAAAAGTTTTTCCACCCGAGTAGTACGCACCACGAAGGCTCTTTTGAGTTTTTTGATATTTATAAGATGGTTTTGTTTTGCTTGATTTTATTTGTCCCAAATATTCTTGGTTGAAGATAATGTTTGCAATATCGGATTGTGCCTGTTGGTTTTGAGCTTTGTATTTTACAAGAACATCGTAACCATCGATATCTTTAATACCGAGATCTTCGTCCTTCAAGTTTTTCGTGTATTGCTCAAATTCTTCCGTTGTCATATCTTGAAGTTTTCTGTAAATTTCAACAAATTCTTTGTCGTTTTTAGGCTCAAAAGTTCTGTCAATCCAGTTTCTGACAGCTTTTGCTCTGAATTTGTCTGATTTAAGATCATTTTCATTGAAGTAGAAGATTTCGTTTAATTTATCTCTGAGGAACGGTTCAAATTCTTTTGCAACTTTTTCAGAGTCCGGTGTTGACGGAACAAATTCACGATACTGTTTCATTGATTTATTAACAATGAAATCAATCGTGTGTTTAAGACTTCCGTCAAATTTTTCGTTATTTTCTTTCGCAAAATGTGCAGTATTTTTCAAAATTTTCGGAACGAGTTCTGCATCATACGGAACATTGTTTGCAGAAAGCAGTTCAATAAGTTTGTGAGAAACTTCTCTGCTGTGTTCGTAAGCATAGTAGAGTGCAATATCTTTATCTTTGTCAAAAGAATACCCAAAATCATTTATTGCATTTTCTCTCAATGTGTCTTTGATTTTCTGAATTTCATCCATAGATTTTGCACTTGCGAGTTTGTCGTACATGTAGAAGTTAGGGTTTGCAAGTTTTGTCGCAACTTTTTCAAACGTAAGTTTTACAAAGTCATTTTCAGGCAATTTTTCCCAATCTGCTCTTGAATTGATACCTTCTGAAAGCATTGATTTGTCAAGACGTCTGTCTAATTCCTCAAGTTTCTTTCTGTAAGATTCAACAGCATAATCCATTGCCAAGCCTGCGGCTTTCAATTCTTTCGCAGACATTTGGGATGCTTCTTTTTCAAAGTCTTTAATCCATACTTTATCAGGAATGTAGATGGTATCTTTGATTGAACCTGCAATGTCTTTTAATTTCGGGCTTTCCCCCGGAATAATTGCATCATACATAATTGCGAACTTGAAGGATTCGTTGTCTGTGTGGTTAATTCTGTTGTAAACCTTGCTGTTAACGTTTTCAGGGATTACTTCTCCCGGTTTTGTCAACAAATCTTCTACGTAGTTGCCGTTTCGCCAACTGTCATTTGTAATGTAGCCGGTTTCACCGCCACGTCTGTCGCTGTAGTCGGTTCTTGTAACGCCGTCCGAGTCAATCCAAACGTTTTCGTGTTCAGAAGGTCCCCATGTGTTGTCGTGGTAAAGTACAAGTTTTTTATTTGGACCTTCCTCCTTGATGTCGGCAATATATTGAGCGTGACCACCGATTTTGTCGTGGAATACGCTTGAGCTGGAAACACCGGAGTGTGTACCGTTCATAATTCTGTCTACGGCAGTATCAATGTTTCTTTCCATATAATACGGTCTGCCCGTAATTTGCTCAATAATTTTGACCTGTTGAGCACCGTTCAAGCCGCTGTTACCTTCATTTGCTATCCAGTAACTACCTTCGCTTGATCCGACTTCTCTGTTGAGTTCTTCGAGGAGCGGTCTTATTTCTCGGTATTGGTTTGTTCTTGCTTTGACGATATCCGAGTACGTTTTGTTGATATTTTTCTTGATGTGTTTAACAGCATCACTTTCTTCTTTTGTAAGTCTGTTGAGTTCAGGTTGTGAAATCTTGCCTTGACGGCTTGCAAATTCGTCGGCTGATTTAATTTTTTCGATTGCATTAAATCTCGTCTGCAACTTTTTCATTGTCTTTGACGGAATAAGTTCGCCACGTCTTTCCATTGCATCAATAACCAGTGCAGGTCCGTTGCAAAGAATAGATTTACCTTCTTTTGTATCAATAGGCAAAAGCCCCGGTTCTGAACAAGAATTCAAAATTCGTTCTGCCATATCGATTTCTGTTGCAAGTCCGTTGTATTGTGCACCGATATCTTTGAAGACCTCTAAAATATCTTCCATAGTTGCACTTTCAGGCATGTTGTTACATTCTTTTATTGCTTTTACGTTGTATTCCCAATCAGGGTCATCCTTGTTTTGAAGGTATTGTACAACCGTTTTGAACCTTTCAACAAACATCTCTGCCTGATCTTTGTAGCCGATTTTGTTCAAGATTTCGTTGTATGTTTTTTCAGGAACTTCTTCTTTTGAAAGTTCGTTTTCAAATTTTTTGAGTTGAGTCAAGACTGTTTGCTTGTCGTTTTTGATTTCCAAACAAGACGCAATTCGTTTTTGTTCTTCCTTGTCAGCTTTTTGGACGGCTTCAATGCTTTCTTTGACTTCATTCAAAAGAATATTTTTTCTGCTTTCAAGTCCCATTCTGTCATATAAAAAGTCAAGGACTTCGGTTGTATTTGCATTAAGGTTGTATTTTACGGCTTGCAAGCATTCAACAATACCTTTTCTGTCATCAGGTGTTTTGTTGAAGATTTTTGCAAGGTGGTTCATCAAAAGTTGATTGTCGGTTTTTTCCGCAATCTTAATCAAATTACCCAAACCATTTGAAATACGTGTTTCCCTATCCGGAATGTGGAAAGAAATCAAATTGTCCGTCAAAACATCTTTTTCCTGCAACCCTATCATTATTGCAGCTCTGTGAGTAGCTTCCGCATGATATGCTCGTTTGGCATCCGTAATCTTTAAGGTTGCAGTGCTTGACGGGTTAATTTTTGAGGCAAGTGAATTAATCTCTTCAATAGAGGTGACAATGCTGTCTGCAACATCATTCAACGCTTTTTCGTCACTTACCCCTTTGCTTATAAGGTAGTTTTTGACTTTTTTAATTTTTTGAGAAGTTTCTTCGTTCGGGATAAACGAAAATTCTGCAAGTTCAGGTTTGCCTTTTTTAATATCTTCCGAGTAATGTTTTTCCAAAGAAATCATTTCTGACGCAATAGAATTGAGTGCCTTGAAATCTTTGTCAGGCATGAGTTTTGCAAGTCCTCTTGTGATAACTTTTTTGCTGTTTGCACTTGCTTCAACATTTTTGAAGAATTGATTGTGGTTTTCAACTCTGTTTACATCAGCTATGATTAATTGTGATTTGTAGCCTTTGATTGTCTCTTCGGCTTTTGTCAATGCCTGATAGTATGACTGTTTACGCATCAACTTGTCGTCTTCAAAATTTTTCACAAAGTGCGAATCGTGGAAGGCGTCAAAATTTAATTTGTCATAAGAGTTGTACTCTTCCAAATTTTCGTTGTTAATTCCGTACATGTCCGCAATATTCATCCACTGCGAAGCCGATGCGTCCACGATTCGGTAGCCTTTTTCGAGTGCATAATTAAAATCGATATAATTTTTCTTGACAGGAATTCTTTTGCCCGAACCGAGATTAAATCTGTCGTAAACCATTACCTTGTCGCTGTCGTCGAGCTCTGACATAATTGAATCCACATAGTTCGGCTTGTCCTCATAAGCAACAGTTTTTCTTACGATAGAAATCGCTGCACATATCCCCATTTGCTTTTGGTTGATAGCCTTAATGTTCGGGAAGTTTTCGGATTCTGCGGTGTTGACCGTCAAGTCGTTCATCATTTCCGCAAGAACTTGAGTTTTCTTGTCCTTTAATTGCGGATTGATTTTATATTCAGGTGACATAAAATATGCCAAACGCTTCATTACATAAGACTTTTGCTTAATCGGAATTTCAGAAGACGCAACAAAATAATCAATGTTACGTTCAAGAGCCTTGATGTTCGGGTTTGAATTTTCTTTTAAAGAATTCAAATCTGCAGCTGCCATAATCTCTTTTTTAGCGGCGAGAATTTCTTTTTCGTCGTCGTTCAAAGCTTTTTTGCTATTGAATACTTTATCAAATTCAGGTTGATATTTTTCTCTCAAAATTGGGTTTGAGTTTGCCAAAGAGGTAGCCGTTGCGGTTTGCAACATGCCTTTCCAGTCGTTTTTAACCTTTTTGCCTGTGTCGATATTTGTTCTGTATTTAAGATTGTCCGCAACATCAAGCAAAAATTTTAAGTTCTCTTCATCAGAATACTTCGACAAATTGTTAATTGCGTTGCCGATTTTTCTCTGATTAGGTTCAGTGAGTGCGTAATTGTTGTCATGTTTTAATTGTGAAGTTGTGTTTCTGTCCTCACGTCTGCCCAGAAACCCCATTTTGTAACCATAAAAATTAATTTTCATATTCTTTAAATTCCCGTTTTTCGCATGAACACTCCTCCAAAAATTTTTTTGCTACCGCAAGAAAATTATATTTACAAAATTTAACTTACCTAGCGAAGTTTGGTTGCCCTCTTGAGTTTTTGGAAAAATTTATGCTATTATTTAGGTATGAAGAAGTGGTGCATTATTTTCGGAATGTTGTTATTTTTGCAAGGGGTGGCTTTTGCGATTGAAAATCAATCGATAGATCCTGCAAAAGTCAAAGTTTTCACTTCCGAAGAAAAACTTTTCGGTTTGAAAAATGAGGACGGCACGGTTCTCATAAAACCGCTCTACAAAAAGCTTATACGCCTCGGAGATTCCTCTTGGATTGTACAGAAAAAGAACAAATTCGGACTTGTAGACTATGAAGGAAACGAGATAATTCCGATAAAATACACACATGTTGAGAGAATTTTCGGCAAATACTTAAAAATTGGAAAAAGTGGCAAATATGCACTTTATGACGAAAACGGCACAGTCCTTTTGCCAATGGAGTATTCTTCAATAGATTTGCTTTTCGGCGGTATGTTTTTGACCTGCAAGAACTTTAAGTACGGGGTTATTGACAGCCAAGGTAATGTGATTTTGGAGAATAAATTTGACGACATATATATGCCAAAGCCGACGATTATGCGAATAAATTACAATGGTCAGTGGTACGAAATCGAGCAGGCAAAAGGCGAAGAACTTGCACTTCCGCAAAATATAAAAGATATTAAGGGCGATTCCAATTTCAAGATTTCGGAACTTATAGCCAAACCTGCGACGACAACGGGTTATTCTGTCGTAACCTTTACGGATTATCTTTTGAAGATATTCTCATCTATTTCGCCAGCACACGAAAAAACGATTGATGAACTCATGCTTTCGCAGGGTGCTGAAACTGTTTCGATTTTCATAAAACTCGGTTGGATACCGAAATACCCCGTTATTTATGTGCGAAATTACTACAACACAATCAGAACACCAAACAACGGACCTCTGTCGGATGTAAAATACGAACTGAAACGACAGTTACAGTAAGTTGTGGAGTGAAGGGCTACTAGGTGGCATTTATATTGTATAGAAGTGAATAAGTAAATAAGTGAAAAGGTTAATAAGTTCGTATAGTTCGCTACGCTCAAAGATAATTATGGCAAAGTTTACCCAAAATTGAACCTCTACCACTGGAAGAGGAGCAGTTGCAGGCGAAAGAATTGAGCCGTACAAATGCAGTGAGGGGTCAAATAGTTTAAAAAATTTTCCCGTTAGGGTTATATCATTAACCTTCACATTTACACCCTCATCGGATTTCCAAGTTCACTTTTCTTAATTACATCTTGCAAAGATTATAAATTTGTGTTTGAATTATTTTGGAATGGGGCAATTCCTCTTTAGCCTCGTTCAAGGATTTGCCGAACAAAGCGGCGGCTGCGTTGTTTGACAGGTTCGATGATTGTAAAAAACAAAATAAAGAAGGAAAATTGAAATGTTAAAAATCAGATTGAAAAGAACAGGTGCTAAAAAAACACCTTCATACAGAATTGTTGTTATTGATTCTGCTGCAAAACGTGAAGGCAGACCGGTTCAAGAACTCGGCCACTACAACCCGAAAACTAAAGAAATGAAATTCGACTTAGCTTCTGCTCAGGAATGGGTTAAGAAAGGTGCTCAACCTACTGAAACCGTTGCTTACTTGATGAAAAACTGTAAAGAAGACGGTACTCTTAACTACCAAAAGAAAGAAACAGTTAAACTTTCTAAAAAGGCTCAAGCTAAAGCTGCTGCAGAAGCAGAAGCAAAAGCTCAAGCTGAGGCTGAAGCAAAGGCTGCTGAAGAAGCTCCTGCTGAAGCGTAAGCGATTTTTAATAAAATTAGATAAAGGCGATGGCATAAAGCTGTCGCCTTTATTTTTTTGTCAACTTCGCTGGACAAGTCGTCGCCCTTTTTTTATAATAGGGTTATGAAAAATTGGCGGGTTATAGCAGGATATATTATATTAATTCTTATTGCGATAAGCATGCTTTATCCGTTTTTTGCGATGTTAAACCTCTCGTTTGTGCAAAATGATGCAATTTTTTCTCAAGCGGGAAAGGTCTTCTATTCGGGTTTGACGCTTGATAATTACAAAAATGTGTTTCAAGAAATTCCGTTAAGCAGATATTTTTTCAACAGCCTTGTTGTTGCTGTGATAACGACTATTGGGCAAGTTTTGTTTGCGTCGCTTGCTGGGTATGCGTTTGCAAGGATGAAATTTCCGTTTAAGAATGCGATATTCCTGATTGTCCTTATAACGATGCTTGTGCCACCACAGGTGAACATTATCCCGCTCTTCTTTCTTATGCGAGAAATGCACCTGATTGACACTTATCAGGCATTAATCCTTCCGGGGTTGTTTGGAGGGTTTGGAATATTTATGATGAGACAATATTTTTTAGGGTTGCCAAAGGATTTGGAGGAGTCGGCAAAAATCGACGGGTGCAATCTTTTTCAAATGTTCTTTAAAATAGCATTACCTCTTGCGTTGCCGACGGTAGCGACACTGGCACTGTTCACTTTTGTAACGACGTGGAACAGTTTTATGTGGCCGTTAATTGTTACGAATTCAGAGGGAATGCGAACGCTTCCTGTCGGGCTTGCGATTTTTAAGGGCAGTTTCAGGGAAATAACCTTGTGGGGCGAACTTTTGGCATGTTCCGTAATCTGTACAATTCCGGTAATAATCGTATTTTTGCTCGGCAAAAGATACTTCATCAACGACATCCTCCAAGGTGGTGTGAAGGAGTAAAATTACTTCTCTTGATTATAATGTGTTTGAAAAAGTGGATAAGCAAATTCGCCCTATCAGGCTTGTGAATAAGTTCAAATCGGGTGCGTTGCACCGAAGCTACTTTTGTTAAAACCTGTCAAAACTATTACTTACATGTCATTCTGAGGCACGAAGTGCCGTAAGAATCGCATTACCGTCGCATGTTACGATGATGCGACCCTCACGTCGCTTTGCTCCTCAAGATGACATGTTTTTATTAATACGGACTTATCGCCATATCGCCTTATAGTCTTATCGCCTTTATTACAACTTCGCTCCGCAGCATTTTTTGAATTTTTTACCGCTTCCGCAAGGGCAAGGGTCATTTCTGCCGATTTTAGAAAGGTCGATGTTTTCCGGAAGTTTTGGTTTTTCTTCGTTTTCTTCAATTATGCCGAGGGTGCTTGAAAAGGCTTGTGAACGGTACAATACAGTAGTTGATGAGTAGATTTTTTGCTCAAGTGAATGTGCTTTGTATTTTTGCAACAATTCGTCAAGTGTGTAATCTGTTTTGTACAACCCGTTGATTACTGCCATAAAGTTTTCGTGCTTTTCTGCAACTCGTTTGATGAGGTTTGCAGAAAATTTGTCGTTTCTCAAGAAATACTCGATACATTTGTCGTAGTTTAAGATGTCGGCAGGATTTTTCTCCTCAAAAATCTTGTTAAAAGTACCGTAGAACGGAACGGCATACATCCCGAGCTCTTCGTCAAAAACAATGCCTACGTCGTAGGTTTCTTTGTGGGAAGAAAATCCGCCCAAAGAATTCTCGATAAAGTTGTCGTAGGAGTTGTTGAATTCTGAAACATTGATAAACTGATATTTTTCAGGAAGTTCGATTTTGTCTTGAAAGTCGACTTTTTCTCCGCCTTCCGCATAATCGTTGAACAAGCCGATGATTTCGTCAGCGTGCTTGTTTGTCGTGATAACTTCATCACTTCCGAAATAATCAGTGAATTTTTCATAAAGTTTTTTGATATCTTTTTCGATTTCACGAACTTTTTTCGGGTTATCAAGGTAGACGAGTTCAGGGTTTTGGATAATTTTTGCAACCGCAAATCTGTATACATCGTCACGTCTTGTTGTCGCAAGTACGCCCGAAATTTCCAAGAGGTAGTGAACTTTTTCAAACGAGAAAATTCTTGCAACTACATATTGACCTGCTCCCATTCCTCGGAAGGTT
>ONYB01000107.1 GCA_900321895.1 uncultured Brachyspira sp. | reverse complement strand
TGATACTTTCGGAACAGGTAAAATTTCTGATGATGAAATTTCAGAACTTGTTTCTAAAAACTTTGATTTAAGACCTGCTGCAATCATCAGACAGTTTGACCTTCGTGGTTTGCCTGCTAAAAATGGCGGTAAATTCTATCAGCTTTTGGCAGCTTACGGACACATGGGCAGAACAGATATCGATGTACCTTGGGAACACACAGACAAAGCTGACGCTTTGAAATCTCAAGCTTGCAGCGGATGTTCTTGTTGCCAATAAGTTGAGAAAACTTTTATAAAAAGATTGAACCCTTTTGGTTTATGCCAAAGGGGTTCTTTTTTGTTTAAGTTGTTGTAAACGTTCTTGCCTGCAACGCCTTCCTTCTTTCAAAGGTTGAGGGGAATATTAAAAAGCCTCTTGATTACTCAAGAGGCTTTTATAATTTATTAAATCTTACACTTTTCTTTTGCGAGCTGCTTCAGATTTACGTTTTCTTTTTACGCTCGGTTTTTCATATCTTTCACGTTTTTTTACTTCGGAAAGGATGCCGGCTTTTTGGATTTTTTTCTTAAAACGACGCAATGCACTTTCAATGCTTTCGTTTTCGCCAACTTTAACTTCTGCCATTTTGTTTTTTCACCACCTTTCCGTGACTTGTATTTGTATTCAGTACTGTAATTATAACCTAAATAAAAATAAATTTCAAGTATAGTGCCAACTTACGCTGATAACGTAAAGATTTCGTAAATTTCTTCGTCCGAAAGTTCCGTAATAATCTTTTCGCCTTCGTAAACTGCAAGGTCAGCAAGCTCTTTTTTTGCTTTCAGCATTTCGGCGATTTTTTCTTCAAATGTGCCGAGGGTAATCATTCTGTGAACCATTACGTTTTTGTCCTGACCGATTCTGTAGGTTCTGTCGGTTGCCTGATCTTCAACCGCAGGATTCCACCACAAGTCGTAGTGGATTACGTTTGTTGCACTTGTAAGGTTCAAACCTGTACCGCCCGCCTTGAGTGACAATATCATAACCTTTGAATCTTCTTCGGTTTGGAATTTGTTGATGAGTTCCTCACGCTGCGGAACTGTCAACGAGCCGTGGAAGAATAACGGTTCTGTACCGCATTCTTCTGATATTACCTTCGTCAAAATGTCGCCCATTTCCTTGTACTGAGTGAAGATAAGGGTCTTTTCGCCGTTGTCGAGAATGCTCTGAACCGTCGAAATACATTTGTCCATTTTCCCCGAAAGCTCTCTGCTCATTTCTCCTGACTTCAAGAATTGGTAAGGGTGGTTGCAGATTTGCTTCAATGCAGTGATAAGTTTGAAGATGTTTCCACGTCTGTTTATTCCCGAGAATTCGCTTATCTTTGACATCATCTCGTTGAGTGTCTTTTCGTAGAGAACAGCCTGCGGTTTTGACAAGTAGCAGTATTCGTTCAAAACCATCTTCTCCGGCAAATCCGAAATAACGTGTTTGTCTGTTTTCAAACGTCTTAATACGAACGGTGACACGGACATTTTTAATTTTGAAGCACGTGAAGTTTCCTTAAATCTTTCAATAGGAATTGCGTAACTCTTTTGGAATTCTTTCAATGAGCCCAAGTAACCTTGGTTGATGAAGTCGAAAATACTCCATAATTCTGTCAATCTGTTTTCAACCGGTGTACCTGTCATCGCAACTTTGACGTCCGATTTTAGAGTTTTGATAGCCAAAGTCTGTGCTGTGTCAGGGTTTTTGATGTTTTGGGCTTCGTCGACGATAACCATTCCCCAACCCTGCTTTTTGAGTTCTTCAACATCAATTCGCATAATTGCATAAGTCGTCAAAATTACATCGTGTTTGACATCCAGCTTACGTTCAGCACCGTGATAAATTACCGCATCCAAAGATGGTGCAAACATTTGGAGTTCTTTCATCCAGTTTCCCATAAGAGTAGTCGGACAAATTACCAAAACAGGCTTTTTAAGTCTGTCCTCTTCCTTCATTTTCAAAATGAGAGAAATAATCTGAATGGTTTTACCCAACCCCATATCATCTGCCATACATACGCCAAAACCTTTTGAAACGTTTGTCCAAAGCCATTTTAACCCTGTTTGCTGATAAGGTCGAAGTTCGCCCTTGAGAGTTTTTGGCGGGTCGACTTCCATAGGTTTGGTAAAGTCTTGGATAACTCTTGCAAATGCGTCGTCGTAGTCGAAATCGTACTGTGCAAGCTGTCCTGACATTGAGGCGTGAATGAGTTCCATTCTCGACATCGATTTGAAGTTTGCTTTCGCAATTTGTTCAAAAATCTTTTTGCTTTCTTCTTTGTCAATGAGCACGTATTTGTTTTTGTATTTTATCAAGCCGTTGTTGCTTTCAACGAGTTTGTTAAATTCTTCAAGTGAAATTTTTTCGTTTCCGATAGCGATTTCGTAAGAAAAATCAAGTATGTCGTCCAATGAAATCTTTGACGAGGATGTGTTGTTAAACAAATCTGCCAAATCCTGTGAGCGTGACGCCTTGACCTTTGCATTGATTGAGGCTCTCGGAATTACGATATTGACAAGTTCTTTCGGCAAAATAACTTCAATTTGAGCTTTTTGGAGGTAATATGCGGTTTGCGTGATTATTTTGTAAACCTCGTTCAGGTTCAAGTCAAGTGCCAACTTGTCTTCATCCTCAAAAAGTGTTTCCAATTCAGGCATATAACGAATTGCGTAATTCAACTGCTTTTCGACAATTCTTGCGATGTCGGAAGAGTTTGCGTCAAAAATTTTGTCCTTGTGATAAAGTTCGTCAATAAGCACGCTTTCGTTGGTTTTGCGGTTCTTAATGTAAACTTTCAATCTGAACAATTCATCCTCAATTTTTTCAATTTTGAAGAACGGAATTACGTCATATTTGCCCAAATAAAGCTCGTCAAACCACTGCGAAATGTTTTCGGCAATGTCGTTGCCACGCATAACTGATTTTTGCTCAAGGTCTTTAATCATATACGTGCCGGACTTAACATCCTTGAACTTATATGCCTTAATCCCGAGGAATTTGTAAATTACGTAATTCATATAATTGTGGATGAAATCACGGACGAAATTGTCAGGTTTATCACCTTTTATGAAGAGTTTTTCAGGAATATTTTCTTCAAATTGGTTGATAATTCGTGCGACTTGTTGGTTTGGAATAATCGGTTCATAGACAATTTTGAACATTGAGCCACGAGTTTTGACGGTCGGAATGAAGTATAATTTTTCAATCAACTTCATAACAAAGTGTGCAAGCGTGTTCATATAAATGAAAGTCGGTGTCAAATCATCGAGTTCCGAAACTTCACCAAAACCGCCGAAATAATCCATCACCAAATCAAGGCTCATCGCATATCCGACCTGATCACACAAAACTTGTGACTTAAATCTGAAAAGTGACCCTTTTGACTTAAGGTAATATTCAAAATTGTTGGTCGGAGTTACAAAGAAGGACAGCTTTCCGTTTTCGTTTACCAAGTAGAAATTAGTATTTCTTGCAGGTGAAATCGGGCTTACAAAAACATCCTTGAATTCATCCTCCACCACCTGATAAATCAGGCTCAAGGTATAGCGAAAGTCTTTATTCTTGAATCCTTCAGGGTTTTCGGAAAGGTTAAAAAACAACTCGTCTACGTTATTCTTTTTAAGTGAAAAATCAATGTCAAATGTTTTTGTTTCTGTCATAACTATCCTTTTTTCAGTGAAGAGTGAAATGTGAGAAGTGAAAAGCCCATTTCGTTCGCTTCGCTCATTATATACTTTTGTGCGTTAGCACCAATTCGGACTTTTCACCGTTCACTGATTCCCTTTTCACTACTATTTAATCAACGATTCGCAATCCATTTCTTTTGGTTGTGCAATGCCCAAAAGTTGTAATACTGTTGGAGCAATATTGCATAATGCACCGTCGTCTTTAAGTTCAGTGTCTTTTGGAGCGTTAATCAAAACAAACGGAACTTTGTTTGTTGTGTGAGCAGTTTGCGGTTTGCTTGTTTCTGCGTTTACCATAACTTCGCTGTTGCCGTGGTCTGCCGTCAAAAGCATTGTGATACCGTTTTTAACGCAAGCATCAGCAATTTTTCCGACACATTCGTCAACCACGTGACAAGCTTTTGTTGCTGCTTCAATAACACCGGTATGACCAACCATATCAGGGTTTGCAAAGTTTACCAAAATAAATCCGTATTCAGGGTTGTCGATTGCTTTCAATACGTTTTTACAAACTTCTGGAGCACTCATTTCAGGTTGCATATCGTAAGTAGCAACTTTCGGTGACGGAACGAGAACTCTTGTTTCGTGAGGCTGCGGCTCGTCAATACCACCGTTAAAGAAGAATGTGACGTGAGCATATTTTTCTGTTTCCGCTGTTCTGAACTGGTGCACTCCGTTAGCTTCCAAAACATCGCCCAAAATGTTTACCAAGTGTTCTTTCGGGAAAGCGACAGGGAATGTGAAATCTTCGTTGTAGCTTGTGAAAGTTACGTAGCAAAGATTTTTGA
>ONYB01000106.1 GCA_900321895.1 uncultured Brachyspira sp. | reverse complement strand
TATTTTTTAGATGGAATTCTCATTCCATAGAAGGAACGGATTACAAAGATAAGTGCAATCGCAAGTAAAATCCATCCTGCAATCGGAGCGATATTTCTAAAAGATTCGCTGATTGCAATTTCCATTGCCAAAAGACCGAACAAAGTTGTGAACTTAATAATCGGGTTCATAGCAACAGATGAAGTATCCTTAAACGGATCACCTACCGTGTCACCGACAACGGTTGCTTCGTGAAGTGGAGTTCCTTTTTCTTTCATATCAACTTCAACGATTTTCTTAGCGTTATCCCAACATCCGCCTGCGTTTGCCATAAATACAGCTTGGAACAAACCGAATACCGCAATCGCAATCAAGTAACTTACGAAGAATGCTACAGGAGCTGCTGTTGAGCAATTTGGAGCTGACAAGCAAGCGAGTGCAAGTGCAAATGCAAACAATGAAATGAAGATGTTAACCATACCTTTTTGTGCATATTGAGTACAGATTTTAACAACTTCTTTAGAGTTTGCAACATTAGCAGATTTGCTGGATTCATCGTCCAATTTAATGTTTTCTTTAATGTATTCCGTTGCACGGTATGCACCTGTTGTAACGGCTTGCATAGATGCACCGCTAAACCAGTAGATTACCGCACCACCTGTTAACAAACCGAGTAATGTATATGGGTTTAACATATTCAAGATTGCTTCCGGTTCGATACCGAGTGTATTTTGGATAACCAAGATTAACGAGAAAATCATCGTTGTAGCACCAACAACCGCAGTACCAATAAGTACAGGTTTTGAGGTTGCTTTAAAGGTGTTTCCAGCACCGTCGTTTTCTTCTAAGTATTGTTTTGCGTTTTCAAAATCAGGTTTGAAACCGTATTCTTTTTCGATTTCTTCTGATACGTTCGGAACTTCTTCAATCAAAGAAAGTTCGTAAACAGATTGGGCATTATCAGTAACAGGGCCATAGCTGTCAACAGCAATAGTAACAGGGCCCATACCCAAGAAACCGAACGCTACAAGACCAAACGCAAATACTGATGAGTATGACATCAAAGATGCAGGGATTTGAACACTTGCAAAATATGCAAGCCCCATAAGCATTACGATAACCATACCAATCCAGAAAGCTGAGAAGTTACCTGCAACAATACCTGAAAGGATTGTCAAAGAAGAACCGCCTTCTTTTGAAGCAGTAACAACTTCTTCAGTGTGTTTAGCCTTAGGAGAAGTGAAGATTTTGGTAAATTCAGGAATCAAAGCAGCACCGAGAGTACCGCAAGAAATGATTGCAGAAAGAATTAACCAAAGCTTTCCGCCTAAAGATGACAACAACCAATGGCTCACACCAAAAGTCATAATGATTGACAAAATTGAAGTCAACCAAACAAGGTTTGTCAAAGGTTGTTCAAAATCGAATTTTTCAGCTTTTTTAGCGTAAATTCTGTCTGCCACACCGTTAATCCAGTAAGCAACAACAGAAGTTACAATCATCAAAAATCTCATTACGAAAATCCAAGTCAAAAGTTGAACTTGATTTTCTTGACCGACAACGGCAAGAAGAATGAATGATACCAAAGCAACACCGGTAACACCATAAGTTTCAAAACCGTCAGCCGTAGGCCCGATAGAATCGCCGGCATTGTCACCTGTGCAATCTGCGATAACCCCAGGATTTCTCGGGTCGTCTTCTTTGATACCAAACTGAATTTTCATCAAGTCAGAACCGATATCAGCAATTTTTGTAAAGATACCGCCCGCAACACGCAATGCAGAAGCACCCAAACTTTCACCGATAGCAAAACCGATAAAGCAAGCACCTGCAAGATTTCCAGGGACGAACAAAAGAATTGTCAACATCAAGATTAATTCAACAGATACGAGCAATACACCGATTGACATCCCTGCTTTGAGCGGAATATTCAAGATGTTGAGCGGGTTGCCTTTAAGTGAAGCAAAGGCAGTTCTTGCGTTAGCCAAAGTATTCATTCTGATACCGAACCAAGCGACCCCGTAAGATCCGAGGATACCTATAACAGACCATGCAAGAATTGTTAACACACCTTGAAGTCCCATGTGTTGCAAATAGCCGAAATAAAAAGCTATACACAAACCGATCAAAACTTCTAAAACAATCAAGAATTTACCTTGTTGAACGAGGTAAGTCTTGCAAGTTTCAAAAATAGTGTTTCCGACTTCTGCCATAGCAGAGTGAACGTCGAGTTTTTTAATTCTCAAGAATTCGATAAAACCGAAAATCAAGCCTACAACAGAAATAATCATCCCTACAACGAGAAGATTGAAACTGTCAGGGCTAAGAGTTTTGATGCTCGGAACTACCAAATCCGCATCTCCCGCAAATGCAGGAGAAATTCCCAAAAGAAGAGTAGCAAGAGCTGCCAACAACGACTTTGGAGCGAGTAGTTTTTTAATCATAAAATCTCCCTTCATTTTTATGTACAAATCAACTGTATTATTATAACTAAAGTATAGAGATTTAACAATAGTGTAAAGATAAATAGGTCATTTGGTTGATAGACGTGCTATGAATGGGGAGAAATGTAAATTTTCTGTTATATAATGTCAAAAAATATTATTTTTGTAACTTGATTATTTTACATATTCGTAATGATAACCGTCCCCGACACCTTGTTGATGTCCCGTTGAAGGTTGAGTATTTTTGAAAGAGTCGGCCGGAAGAGTTTCAAAAGATACACCCATTGCCGTTCCGAATTGTGATGCGTCATTGATGTTGTAATATTTTCCACCCGTTGCATCCGCAAGACAGCGTAAATTATTACCCCCGTTTACCATAATAACGTCTACCACTACATCTTTCCTTTGAGCCATTACGGATCGAATAAACGCACAAGGGTCCTCGTTGCAGGATTCCCCTCCATCCGTAACAAGTACGATTTTCTTTTTTGTGGAGTGTGCAATTCCGGCAAAATCTCCGTATACTGTTCTTTTCAGAGCATAAGTCAGCGGTGTTGCATAACCGATTTTTGTTTTGTTAAGCCCGTTTATGACAGAAGCAGAGTTCTTTTGAGCAGGACGAACTACTTGTTCTGTAGCTTTGCAACTGTTAAACATTACGGAAATAAACGGCTGTCCCGTATCTTGCCCGAAAACTCTCAAGCCAACATTTGTTTCGGGTGAAATCTTCGGCAATATTCCCCTTAATGTCGAGATTGCCAATTTTATCCAACTGTCCATACTCCCCGAATAATCAACAACAAGTTCAATCACATCTCCTTTTATCCCCAAACCCGAACGTACAACATTACCGCTTTGATATGCCGCAGGGGTATAAATGTTTACCTGCTGTTTTACCAAATCACTCTGCTTATATATTGTAACCCCTTGCTTTTTCGCTCCAAATACAGGCATTATCGCAAATACCACTGTTATCGTCGAAATCATCAAGATTTTTTTGACTTTTTCCATAAGTAAATTATATATTTTTATATCATTAATTGCAAATTCTGTTTACATTTTTTTTTACTATAAGTATAATATCTTCATAAAGTGAGTGTTTGCATTTATGAAAAAAATAATATGTGTAATTTTATGTTTATTGTTAAGTGTTAATAGCGTATTCGCAGAAGAAATCGCAAGACTTTACCTCGTTGAAAACGAAAACGCTTCTAATTTGCAAAAAGTCGTCCTGCCCGCATTTAACAAACTCGGTTATAATCTGATAAAAGATAACGAATACTACGTTTACGAGAACCCTGCAAAGAATGTTTATAACGTTGTAGTTTTGAAAAATATTGGCTCTGATTGCTATTATTACTACTTGTCGTCGGAGGGCTTGGACTTTAACAAAACTATACTTGTTTATATGGATAAATACATGTATCCTTATAAAAGAATAAAAAATTCTGCATATTTAGAACTTTTTTATAACGATGCCACGGACTTTTTAGCAAAAAGTAGCAGCCATGTAAAAACAGTTTCAGATAACCAAAAATCACTCAATCAGCAACAAAACTCAACTAATGATGAATATGATTTTAGCGATGAAGCTCAAGAGAGATTTAATAACGGCGGATACCTTGCAAATAAAAAAATTCAACAACAAATTACACCGTCAAATGTTCTTGTCGGCTCACTTTTGCACATTGAGGCAGGAACACAATTCAATGCGGTTTTAAGTTCGGGAATAAGCTCCGAAAGCATCGCAAACAACGACAGAATTTCTGCTCAACTTATGGAAGATTGGGATTTTAACGGCGTAACAGTTGCCCCTGCGGGAAGCTTAGTCAACGGAAATGTTGTAGATTCACGTGCTGCCGGCTTTGCAATGGGTAACGGCAGAATTGGAATTAATTTCAACGAAATCATCACCCCTGAAGGCAAAGTTATTAAACTTTCTACAAACAAAGTTTATATTGTCGGGGATTCCTCCAGAACAAAAGCTGTTGCAGGACGTGTTGCGAGCGGAGTTCTCGGCGGGCTTGCGGTTGCCGCAATTTCAATGCTTTTCGGTTGTGATGCAAAAACTCTAATCGGAGGTGCGGCTGTCGGCGGAGCTTTAGGAACACTTTCCGCAATCAGTACAAAAGGAGAGGATGTTGATGTGCCGGAAGGGACAAACCTTCAAATTATGTTGGCTGAACCAATGACGGTACAACCTTATACGAGCTTATGAACAAATTAATTATATCATTAATCGTTATATTTATTTTATTGACGACTGTAATTTTAGTCGTCAAACCGTCTTTACACAAACCGCTTACATTTGCTCCACAAAATACGATTGTAGAAAGCATTCCGCAAAAAGCATCCGACACGGATGTAGAAACTCAAATCGTCCATGTCCAACAAACTCAAGAAGAACAAGGAATACAACTTGCACCGCAACAAGATAAATTAACTCAGCAAAATGTGAAAGTTTCACAAATTCCACAGCAAATTGTTGAGCAAAAATCCATTTTTCAAAACTTTCCGTCACAGGTGGTTAACAAAAACATAAAAACAAAAGCGGTTAAGTCACAAACCCAAGTGCAACAACGTCCAAAATACGAACTTCCAAAATCCATCCAAGATATTGTGAACGGCAAACACCCGCAAAATCAAGAGG
>ONYB01000105.1 GCA_900321895.1 uncultured Brachyspira sp. | reverse complement strand
GGGTAAAGGCTGCTTTGCGAAGTGAAGAGTCATTTAAAATCATGTCATCCTGAGGAGCGAAGCGACGTGAGGATCGCATCGTCGTTATGGTTTGGATTGACCCCTCACCCGAATTTGTATTCACAAATTCGACCTCTCCCGCAAGGGGCGAGGTTATTGTAGCAAAAAGCAGGAGGCTTAACAAGCCTCCCGCTTTATTTAATTACCATTACTCTGCAGATGAGTCTGTTGTTGGTTCGCTTACTGTCAAAGCGATACGCTTATCTGTCGGATTGAATTTCAAAATATATGTCATAATTTTGTCACCGACTTGCAAAATATTTCCATTTTGATTTTGAAGCTCAACAACCTCGTTATGAGGCAACAATGCTTCAACCCCAGGGAACACCTCTACGAATGCTCCAAAATGTTTAATTCTGGTGATTGTACCTTCAACTTTGTCGCCTTCTTTGATTTGTTTTTCAGCTTCAACCCATGGATCCGGTTCAAGGTTTTTCAAGCTTAATGAAACACGTTGTTTTTCGTGATCAACAGCGATAACTTCAACATCAATCTTGTCACCTACGTTCAAAATATCTGTCGGATGGTCAATCCATCTCCAAGAAAGTTGTGACAACGGAAGAAGCCCGTCAATGCCGCCCAAATCAATGAACGCACCGAAATCTGTAATTCTGACAACGTCCCCTTTTACAACTTGTCCGGGTTCAATTTGTGAGAATACATTTTTTCTTGCTTCAACAGCACTGTCTTCAAATACTTTTTTGTTAGAAAGAATGAAGTTGTTTTGTTGTGCATCGAGTGTTAAAATTTTCAATTCGATTTTAGAACCGACTTCCAATTCTGTTTCTTTAGCTCTTAATTGAGAAGAAGGAACAAAACCTCTAACGCCTGAAATTTCAACAAGAACACCTCCCTTAACAATTCCGACAACCGTACCGAGAATTGTTTCGTCAGCAACTTTAGCTTTTTCCAATTCTTTCCAAGCATAAGCAAAGTCAACTTTTTTCTTAGAAAGAAGGAATTTACCGTCTTCGTCTTCTTCTCTGATAATCAAGAATTCGTATTCTTTGCCTTTTTCAAATTTATCTTCCACTTTTTCATCTTTGTCAACAGCTTCACGTGTAGGAACAACTGCAATAGTTTTTGCACCGATGTCCACCATAACCCCTTGGCTATCGTAGCCGCATACAATACCTTTTACAAGATCGCCTTTTTGAAACTTGTAATCGTATTGTTTTAATAATTCTTCAAAATCTAATTCACTTGATGTCATTTTTACTCCATTGTCTAAGACATTATCTATAAAACGTTGCTACTATTTTAGCAGAGGCATGTCAAGATGTAAAGGATTTTTAACTTTACTTAACAAATTTTTACAGCACAAAGCGGGACTTTCAATTAAGAAAGACCCGAAAAACGCTTTGTTTATTAAGTTTATGACTTCAATGAATCAATAAGCTCATTGATTGCACTCTCTTGAATTTCGATTTCTGCAATTCTCTCTTTTGTTTGCTGAATCAATTCTTTAGGGGCATTTGCAACAAATTTAGGGTTGTTTATTCTTCCTGCTAAGGATTTTTTCTCACCTGTTAATTTGTCGAGTTTCTTTTGCTGACGTTTGATTTCTTCGTTAAAATCAATCAAATTTTCAAGCGAAAGAACTATTTTTGACGCTGAAACTACAGCCGTCGCTGTTTTTTGAGGAACAGGAGCATTCACGTCTGCATAAGTGATATTTTCAACTTTTGCAAGACGTTTTATGTATGCTTCAATTTCTTCAAATACAGGTTTTTCTTCTTCTGTTGCACGGATTTCGATATCCATTTTCAAAGAAGTAGAAATATTGAAACTTTGTCTTACGTTACGCAAAGACTTAATCGTTTCAAAAACTAATTCCATTTCTCTTGCTTCTTTAGGGAAGTCAAGTTTTTCTTCATATACAGGGAATTTAGCGATGATAATAGCTGAAAATTCTGATTTTTTAGGGATTAACTGCCATACTCTTTCCGTAATATGCGGCATTATAGGGTGCAGCATTCTCAAAGACATATCTAGAACGTATCTCAAAACCCTTTGAGTATTAGCTTTCAATTTGCTATCTTGTAATTGAATTTTAGCAATTTCAACATACCAGTCACAATATGAATTCCAGAAGAAATCATACAAGACGTGAGCGGTTTCGCCAATTCTGTAATTTTTAATATTTTCGTTAATTTCTTGAGCTGTTTTGTTTAATTTGTCCAAAATCCACTTGTCGGCGATAGTCAATTTATTGAAATCGATATCGTTATTATCGACACCATCAAGGTTCATAAGAACAAATCTTGAAGCATTCCAGATTTTGTTGGCAAAGTTTCTGCCATATTCAAATCTTTCTTCGCTCATTTTAATATCCTGACCGCCGTAAGTACAAAGTGATGTCATTGTAAATCTCAAAGCGTCACAGCCGTATTTGTCGATAATTTTGACGGGGTCAATCGTGTTGCCTTTAGATTTTGACATTTTTTGACCTTTTTCATCACGAATAAGTCCATGGATATAAACCGTCGAGAACGGAGCTTTTCCCGTAAATTCAAGACCCATTGTAATCATTCTTGCAACCCAGAAGAAAATAATATCAAAACCTGTCACAAGAGTTGTTGTAGGGTAGAATTTTTTGAAGTCGTCGGTTTCACTGTTAGGAAATCCCATAGTCGAGAACGGCCACAAGCCTGAAGAGAACCACGTATCGAGGCAATCTGAATCTTGTGTGTAATGTTCAGGATCAGGATTTTCTTTAGCTACAATCATTTCACCGGTTTCGTTGTGATAGTATGCCGGAATTTGATGCCCCCACCAAATTTGGCGGGAAATACACCAGTCACGAATATTTTCCATCCAGCCGAGATAATTCTTTTCCCAACGTTCAGGAACGAATTTAATTCTGCCGTCTTTTACGGCTGCGATAGCTTCTTTTGCAAGCGGTTCCATTTTTACGAACCATTGTTCGGAAAGCATTGGTTCAATAGTTGTGCCGCAGCGTTGGCATTTGCCGACATTGTGTTCGTGATCACGAGTTCTCAACAAGAAATTGTTGTAAGAAAGCATTCCTACGATTTTTTCTCTTGCTTCATATCTGTCTAAGCCGTGGAGCTCTTGAGGAACTTCACCGCAAGCTTTCATTTTTCCATCGCCGTCTATAACCCAAATCGGGCGAAGATTGTGACGTTGACCGACTTCAAAATCATTCGGATCGTGTGCAGGTGTAATTTTAACCGCACCGGTACCGAAGTTTCTGTCAACATATTCATCAGCAATAATCGGAATTTCTCTTCCTGAAAGCGGAATGATGACTGTTTTTCCGACCAATTCGGAATACTTGTGATCTTCAGGGTGAACCGCAATAGCAACATCCCCGAAAATTGTTTCAGGACGAGTTGTTGCAACAATAATTGCTCCGGATTCACCTTTTAGCGGGTATGAAATTTCCCACATGTGACCTTGTTCTGTTGCATATTCTGTTTCGACATCAGAAATTGCTGAACGGCAACGAGGACACCAGTTAACAATATATTTGCCTTTATAAATCAAACCTTTTTCATAAAGTTTTACAAAAACTTCTTTTACAGCATCAGAACAGCCTTTGTCAAAAGTAAATCTTTCTCTTGAGCGGTCAAAAGACGCACCCAATCTTTTCATCTGGTCAAGGATTGCCCCTTTATGTTCGTTTGTCCATTCCCAAGTTCTTTCGACGAATTTTTCACGACCTAAGTCGTAACGGGTTAAGCCTCCTTTTGCCAGCTGTTTTTCTACAACGTTTTGAGTAGCTAGTCCTGCGTGATCGGTACCCGGAATCCACAAGGTTTCATAACCTGACATTCTGTGATAACGAACCAAGATATCCTGCAAGGTTTCATCAAGAGCGTGCCCCATGTGCAAAACACCCGTAACATTCGGAGGTGGAATTACCATAGAATAAGGTGGCTTTTTGCTTTTTGCATCAGCCTTAAAATAGTTACCGTTTTCCCAAAATTTATAAATTTCAGCTTCGGTTTCTTTGGGGTCGTAAACCGTAGGTAAGTCGTCAATCTTAGTTGAAGTCATCATTAAAATCCCTCTTATTTATGCGTATAAAATCAGAATAACACAAAAAAGATTTTCTGTGAACAACAATATTAAAACCGTTAAGAAGAACTAATATTTTTTAGTCCAACTGTTTTCCATTATTTCAAAAGCATAGTTGTAGTCAGCTTCATCATTGCCGCTGTTTATAGATGGATCTGTATAGCGGACGATTTTGCCGTTGCCGTTAACGGCCCACGCAAATACATCAACTCCTAATGTTCCGGGCGGTTTGCTTCCGTTAACGTCAAAGAATACTGAAAAATTCCCGTCATTTACATCAAAAAAGCAAGTCACACCATTGTTTAAGACAAAGCTTTTCAATGCCCAACTGCTGTACTCACTTTCGGTAATTTTTGTTGTACCGTTATATTTTTTTATCGGGAAGGCAAAACAGCTCGTGTCTTCTTCTCCGCAAATTTTCACCATATTCATGCGTTCTTTATACAGGTTTAAGACAAAATCCGAAGATGCGGAATCATTATCTTTTAACCCCCAACCGGAAGGAAATCCGTAATCTACAATCAGCAAGTTTGTAGCATTTATAAATTCAGAGTAGAACTTTTTCAACATTGTGATATTAGCTCGCTCATCTAATTTTTGCTTTAAAGACGGCAAAGTCATAGCTGCAACAACACCTATTATACCAAGCGTAATCAATACCTCAGCCAAAGTAAATGCGGATTTTCGGCACATGCCGGCAACTCTGTCAGATGATTTTCCCTTTTTCATTAACATCACCAATATCCAATATAACAATTAACAATATATTCATTATTACTCATGTTTGACTATTATTCAAGTGTTTAACAAAATTATAATAAGAATTTTACTTAATCAATCTGTCATAATGCTCTGCGTAAAAATCGCCAAATCTGTCTTCCAAAATAGCTTCACGACATTTTTGAGAAAAATCAACAAGAAATTTAATGTTGTGAATAGACAACAATGTTGATGCCGTAGCCTCTTGACATCTCCAAAGGTGTCTGATGTAAGCTCTTGAGTGGTTTTTGCAAGCGTAACAATCGCAACCCTCAACGAGTGGAGCGGAATCGTCGTAGAATTGTTTGTTTTTAATATTTTTTTTGCCGTCCCAAGTAAAAAATGAACCGTGTCTGGCATTTCTTGTAGGCAAGACGCAGTCAAACATATCAATTCCGCGTTTAATTCCGTCGAGTAAATCCTCCGGAGTTCCGACTCCCATAAGGTATCTTGGTTTGTTATTCGGTAAAAGCGGTGCAGTAAATTCAACGAAATGATTCATAATATCTTTTGTTTCGCCGACACTAAGTCCGCCGATAGCATAACCCACTGCGTCATAAGTCGAAATCACTTTTGCACTTTCTTTTCTTAAGTCGTCATAAAATGCACCCTGAACAATAGGGAAAAGTGCCTGTTTAGGGCTTGTTTTTGCCTTAAAACATCTTTCCAGCCAGCGGTGAGTTCTCTCCATCGCTGCCTTTGCGGTGTCGTAATCGCAAGGGAACGGAGCACATTCATCAAATGCCATAATAATATCGGCTCCGATATCTTGTTGAATTTCCATTGAAACTTCCGGCGAGATAAAGTGTTTTTTCCCGTCTTTCGGATCTCTAAATTCTACTCCGTCCTCTGTTATTTTTCTCAAATGTGCTAACGAAAACACCTGAAATCCGCCGGAATCCGTCAATACAGGCTTATGCCAATTCATCCAGTTATGAATTCCGCCAAACTTTTTAATTAATTTTGAACCTGCACGTAAATACAAATGGTACGAATTGGAAAGCATAATTTGAGCTCCCGTGTCGACAATCTGGTCGGATGTTAGAGCTTTTACTGCCGAATTCGTGCCGACAGGCATGAAGATAGGTGTTTTAATTACGCCGTGCGGAGTGGTAAAAACACCTGCCCTTGCCCCTGTTTGCTTGCAAGTATGAACTAATTCATAGCTAAAATTTTCGTGAGCACAATCACGCATTAGTCATCCACGTCCTCTGTTACAAGTTCCATCATGTTTTTGTAATTTGTACAGAGTTCCTCCGGCTTGAAGTAAATGTTGATTTCTCTTTCAGCACTTTCAACGCTGTCAGAACCGTGAACCGTGTTATATTCCTTCAACTGAGCATAATCCGCTCTGATAGAGCCGACATCAGCTTCGCAAGGATCCGTAAGCCCCAACAAATGTCTAACACCTTGTACAGCCTTATAACCCTGAAATACCATAGCTACAATCGGACCGCTTGTAATATATTTTACAAGGCTCGGGTAAAACGGTTTGTTGATATGTTCGGCATAATGTTGAGCTGCAATCTTTTCGTCAGCCTGCAACATTTTCATACCAATTAATTTGTAGCCTTTTCTTTCAAATCGGCTAATAATTTCGCCGACTAATCCTCTTTTTACGCCATCCGGCTTGATAGCAACAAAGGTTCTCTCTTCTGTATGCATGTTTAAATTTCCTCCATGTACTTCGACTGTAACATAAACCGCAAATTTAAGCAAATTCTAACTTGAGCTTGTTGAAATAATGCTTTAACATAATCAACATAATCGAGCACAAAATTATTGCCGCAAACGCAAGCCCGTACCAAAATCCCAACAAGTCATAGCCTTTGTGGAATGCAAAATGATAACCAACAGGAATTGATATTAACCAATAACCAATAAAATTTGCAATTAATACGATTTTTGTTTTCTTAATTCCTTTATAAATTCCGGCAAGTGAAACTTGTAATCCGTCAAAAACTTGAAACAGGGACAACAAATACATTACCGGAATTGAAATTCTCACAAGGTTTACGTCCTTCGTAAACAACCTGACAAGAACTTCCGGAATTGATGAAAATACCATCGCACTACAGGTCATAAACCCGACAGACATAAGTAATCCGATAATGGCATAATTTCTAAGCTCGATATAATTTCTCGACCCGTTTGCAAATCCGACTTTAACTGCAATAGCATTGGATATTGCAAGCGGTACCATAAATGATACTGTTGTCAGGGTGCATACCAAGTTTTGTGCTGCTGCATATACTCCGGAAACTCTGCCCATAAATACCGCAATGCTGTTAAATGCAATGAATTCAACAAGGATTGCCAAAGAAATAGGAAGTCCGACTTTCATTAAATTTCCGTAATAATGCTTGTCGTGATAATTTCTAAATTTCATTACCGCAAAACAGTAAATCAAGAGAGAAAATCCCATAAAATATCTTACGACAAAACTTGCAATCGCCAGTCCAACAGCCCCGAGTGATGGAATTTTACCCCATCCGAATACGAATATAATATTTAAAATTATGTTTAAAAATACGCAAATTACTGTTACAAGGTTTGGGAAAAATACAATCTCAAATGCCTGCAAATACTCTTTCAAAGCGGCATGCAAATATGCCCCAAAAACCGAAAACGCTGTAATTAAGATATATTCCTTAATAGCAGGGACTAATTTTGCCTCAAAATGCAACAAATCAATCATTGGTATAACCGCAAGAACCGCAAACATAATAATGACCGCCAAAATCATTGCAAATCTTATTGTCGGGAAAAAATATTTCTTTGCCGATTTTTTCTCGCCTCTTATATTTGACAAAATCGGAGAAACGCTTGCTATAAGTCCGATTCCAAACGTCATAATACAGTTAATAATAGCTGTTGCAATACTTATTGCCGCAAGAGTATCCGTCGAATGTCTTCCAGCAATCAGCACATCGCCCGCCCCAATCAGGATAAACCCGAGATTACCCATAATAATCGGCATGGCTATATTTAATAATTCTTTAGCATAGTGTCTAAATTCTAATTTCATAATGAACTCATCTTAACATAAAAACATTTACAAACAAAAAGACCCTGCCAAAGAGCAGAGCCTTTTTAAATACTTTCGTAAAAAACTTACGCTTTTTGGATAGAATTAGCAATAATATCCATTTCGTCCAAAGATGCATAAACTGCGTGACAACCGCAATCTACGTAAAGAATTTGACCTGTTGTACCTGTAGAAAGGTCAGAAGCCAAGTACAAACCTGCTTTACCAACATCTTCCAAAGCAACATTTCTTCCGAGAGGAGCTTTAGCAACAGCAGCTTTAAGCATTTTGTCAAAGCCTGAAATACCTTTTGCAGCAAGTGTTTTAACAGCACCGGCAGAAATACAGTTAACTCTTACACCTTTTTTACCAAGATCAGCAGCCAAGTATCTCATTGAAGATTCTAATGCAGCTTTTGCAACACCCATAACATTGTAGTTTGCAACAACGTATTCAGAACCAAGGTAAGTAAGAGCGAAGATTGAACCGCCTTCATTCATAAGAGGTTCGGCATGTTTACAAAGTGAAACCAAAGAGTAAGCACTAACGCCCAAAGCCAAATCCCAACCTGCACGAGAAGTGTCGATAAATCTTCCCTGCAAATCTTCTTTAGCGGCAAAAGCAACGGCGTGAACAACAAAATCCAATTTTCCGTAAACTCTTTCGCATTCTTTGAATACTGCGGCAACTTCTTCTTCTTTAGTTACGTCGCAGTTCATAATAATTTTAGCACCCATTTCTTCAGCAAGAGGTCTGACCCTTTTTTCCATAGCGTCACCTGCATAAGTAAAAGCGATGTCAGCACCTGCTTCGTGAAGTTGTTTTGCAATAGCGTAGGCAATCCCGTGAGTGTTAGAAACTCCGAAAATAATACCCTTTTTTCCTTCCATTAATTTCATATTTATACTCTCCCTTAAAATTAATTGACTAAAATACAATAAGATTATAACAGAAATAAAAAAAATAGGCAAATGGGTAAAAATAGGTTAATAAGTGAATTGGGGAATTAGTTCAAATCGGGTGCGTTCCACCAACGCTGCTTTTGAGCGTAGCAAACGTAAAGGCCTTTTCACACTTCACTTTTCACGTAACGGTCTTATCGCCTGAAATTTAGCCAAACTTCTTCTTCATTCCCGCCGTGATAATCTTGTTCACAACATCAAACGGCAACTTTGAAACAAGTTCGGCACATTTGGCATCAAACCCTACTGTGTACGAGCATTTAGGAGTTTTTGCCTCAACTGCTTTTGTTATCACCTTAACAACTTTTTCAACAGGCAAACCTTTTTTGCCGTTCTTTTGGGCGTTCTTTTCCATATATTTCATTTCAACGGAATACTTCTCGTCACCCTCCAACGCCTCACGGTTCAGCCCTATCGACTTTTCCCACAACGGTGT
>ONYB01000100.1 GCA_900321895.1 uncultured Brachyspira sp. | reverse complement strand
GATGAGCATGTCTTACGGTTATGTATATGTTGCATCAGTTGCATTGGGTGCAGATAGAGCACAAACTCTTAAAGCATTCCAAGAAGCTGAAGCATACAATGGACCATCAATCATCTTCGCTTATGCTCCTTGTATCGCTCACGGTATTGATATGAGCAAAACCCAAACTGAACAAAAACGTGCTGTTGAAGCAGGTTACTTCCCACTTTACAGATACAACCCTGCAAATCCGGAAGCTCCGTTCACTTGGGATGCTAAAGATCCGAAAGGCAGCTACCAAGACTTCATCAGATCAGAAGGTCGTTACAAATCATTATTGAAAACGAACCCTGAACACGCTGAAGCTCTTTACACTCAAGCAGAAAAAGATGCTGCTCAGAGAATGGCTGTTTACAAAGCAGTTGGCGAATTGATGAAATAATCAATTTCACAGATATTGAAAGCGGGGCAATTCTTATGAATTGCCCCGCTTTTTTATTACTAGTAAAATAATAAGGTGGCGAACTCATTGAGTTCGCCACCTTATTTCATAATAGATAAAACTTAATTATGCCAATTCTGCATTGATATCGTCAGCAGAATTTTCTGCGATTGCGTCTTGAACCTCTTCCGGCATGTCCGCCGTAGGGTTTTTGTGAAGCTTTAGGTTTTCTTCATTTTCCGGAAATTGTTTCAAGAAATCATTTTCCATTTTTAATTCGTTAATTCTTGCTTGAGCAAGCCCGAGCTGAGCATCTTTTAAGCCTGCGTAGTTTGCGTTTACATCACGCCCTACTGCAAATCCATGACCTAAAGAATGAGCTAATGCTCCGAACAACATTGCATCCGGCAAGAAGGAAAGTGCGGTTGCTCCTGCACTTTTAACAACTGATGGTGTTTTACCTGCCAATTTTGAAGTTTGTTTTTCTACAAATTTAACAAAACTGTTGTTATTAAATTTGTCACCCAATTTGCCTGTACCCGTTGCTAATTTACCAACAAATTTTGGACTGAGTTTTGAATAAAGTTTGCCGACAGCTTTTGGTAACATTGCATAAGCTGCAATACCTGTACCGATAAGTCCGAGGCAAGTTATGAACGGATGTTTTTTATCAATGTCATCCGCAGTTTTTGAGTGTTTTGTTAGTAAGTTTTTACCGCTAACAATAGCGTCAGCAACTCCAAGCGAAATTCCCCAACCGAGAGCATTTCTCAAACCGCTTGAAACCTTTGCGGCAGCTCCTGTCAACTCTTTGCCAAATACGTTTGTTTTACCTTTGTGTAAAATCGCAGTAGCAATACCAGCTACAAACGGAATTCCGTACCATAAAGCATTGTTTATTTTTTTGTGTTTGTTTTCATTTTTGTTATTGATAGACTTTTCAACAGCTAATTGTCTTAACATTGCATCATCTTGAGCAATAACTTCGTCTATTCTATCCCTTTTTCCGGTAAAATTTGAAGATACATCATTTGTAAATCCCTGTCCGGTAATTGCTGAAACTCGCATATTAACACCTACACTTTCGCAAAACTATTATACTCAATTAAAAACGAAAAGTAAATTTTTTTGCTATTTTTTAATATTGTCTTTATAAATATTTACAAAGGTTTATATTTTTTATATTATAAGACAATGAAGAAGTTTTACATTCACACGATGGGCTGTAAATCAAACCAATTTGAAACAGCTGTAATAATTGAAAATTTGCAGACAAACGGGCTGGAAAAGGTTGAAAAAATTGAAGATGCGGACCTTTATATTCTCAATTCCTGCTCTGTTACACATAAAAGCGACAACGAAGCGTTGTATCTTTTGCGTAACGCAAAACACAAAAATCCGAAGATTTTTTCCATAATTACAGGTTGTGTTGCCCAAATTGAGAAGGAAAAACTTCTTGAAAACGATTACGTTGATATGGTTGTCGGCAATGACAACAAGCTCAATTTGTACTCTGTGATTAAGAATATCAACAGTGAAAAGCTCGTCTGTTCCGATATTATGGAGCAAAAAGATTTTAACAAGGTTGTGCTCGTCGACACCTTAAAAACTCGTGCAAGCCTAAAAATCCAAGACGGTTGTGACAACAGATGTACTTATTGCATAATTCCGTTTGCCAGAGGCAAAAGTCGCAGTGCGGATATTGATTTTATCATTGACCAGATTAACGAATTTTCAAAACACGGATTTAAGGAAGTCGTTTTCACCGGAATTCACATCGGATTGTGGGGAAAAGATTTAGGGCTGAAACTCATAGACTTGCTCAAAGAAATTGAAGCACAAACTACAATCGAACGCTACCGTTTGGGCTCGTTGAACCCGCTGGAAATTGATGAAGAACTATTGAGTTTTTTGAGCAAATCAAAAAAATTTTGCACGCATTTTCATCTTTCACTCCAATCGGCTTGCGACAGAACTTTAAAATCAATGAACAGATTTTACAAAACCGAAGATTATCTGGAACAAATCAACGAAATTAACGAAAAATTCAACCTCCCGTTTATCGGAAGTGATATCATAGCAGGATTTGCAGGAGAAAGTGAGGAAGATTTTAAAACAACTTGTCAAAACCTCGAAAAATCAGGCTTGACACAAATTCATACCTTCCCGTATTCTCAACGAGAGGGAACTGTCGGTGCAACTCTTGACAATCAGGTTGATGAAAAAACAAAGGAAAAACGGGCGGAGATTATTAAGGCAATTTCTAAAAAGAAATTGGACGAATTTATCAAAAAAAATATCGGAACAACTCGTGAAGTTCTAATAGAAAAACATCCCGACAAAAAAACTGGTTATTTGAAAGGTATCACGAGAAATTACCTCACGGTGCTTTTAAATTCTAAAGATGAAAGTCTTTTGAATACACTTACACTTGCCAAAATTACCGAATACAAAGACGGCAAGGTCTATGGGAAATTGGTTTAAGTTTTAAGATCTTTGAAGTAAAGGTCTTTTCCCTTTTCACTAAAAAACGATATATATATTAAAAAACGACTCTAATTGTTTCATTTTTACAAATACTTAACCGTTTCGGTAATCTGTTTGCGTTCAAAGTGTTTCGGACTTGGTTCGGCGTCGTTTGCGGGGTAGCCTATCGGAAAAAGTGCAACAGGAACAAAATTTTCAGGTAATTTGTAGGTGTTAATGATTGCTTGCGGATCAAAGTGTCCCACCCAAGTTGTACCGAGCCCTAAGTTTGCAACTTCGAGCATCATATGAGTTGCGACAATACTTGCATCGACTTCTCCCATATTGTGCCCATCATATTTGCGTTGCCAGCTTTCGTTTTTGTCGTAGCAAACAAGAATTGCAAGCGGTGCGTCAAAGTGAAAAATTGTACAGTTTTTCAAATCGGCAAGTGCTTTTTCGCTTTCAAGTACAAAAATTCTTTGAGGCTGAAAGTCTACCGCTGTCGGGGCAAGCCTTCCTGCTTCCAAAATTAAATCAACCTTTTCTTTCTCAACTTTTTTATCACTGAATTTTCTGACAGAAAATCTCTCTTCAAATAATTTCATAAGCTCCATAACAAAATCTCCTTTTTGAACTTATTATACGGCATTTGTTAAAATCTATCAAGCTACTTTGTTCCGAAAATTATTGCCAAAATCATTAAAACACAGAACAAGTTTACCAAATTTCTTGATTGATACAGAACAAAGTAGAAACTTGTCGTGCCGTCTGTTATACATTTTTTCCAGTTGTCAAGCGGATAATTCCAAAAGTGAACTTTTGGGGTGAAGTTTTTGTCTTTTGCGTAAGCTCTCTCGAGCCTGATAACGTTTAATGCAAACGGAAATGTCAACAATGTTATTAGTACAAACTGGTTTTGTGAGAATATTGCAAAGCAGATTGCGGCTTTAAATCCAAAAAGATAGATAAGTGCCAATAAAACTAACGCTTTTGACTTGTTTCCGATGCGACAGCAAAGAGTTTTTTTGTGTGAAATCATGTCTGAGTCAAAATCTAACAGGGTATGTGCATACAAAACTCCTACCGTAAAAGCTCCGACAGCAATAGAGAGCAGTAGCACATCAAAGGAAAAACTCTTTGTCATCACATAATAAACCCCTTCAAAAAATAATGGCCCAAACGCAATTCCGACAGCGAATTCGCTTAAGCCTATTCTGGAAAGCCAAGAGTAGGAAAGTGTTAAAATCCCACCGATTGCAGCAAGCCAAATTACATCAAAGCCACTGCGAAAGGTCAAGATTACCCCAATGATAAATGCAATCGAACAATATATTGCAACGACTTTAAAAATATCGTTTAAAGTTGCTTGACCGTCTTTTATGTAGGCACATTTGTTTTTGACGACAGTGCTCATCATATTACTGTCTTTGAGCATTTGTTTGTAATCAAAATAGTCATCAGCAAGGTTTGTTGCAAGATGAGCAAGTGCAATTCCAAAAAGTGCTAAAATCCCGTTCAAAATATCTCCGTGGAATTTTAATGAATAAATAAAAATTACAAGCCAAGTTAAAATTGTCATCGGCAATGAAAACAATCTTGATGCGTTAAGCCAAAACCATATTTTTTTTAACATCTTAAATCCTTTTTATTTTAAGAGTCCTTTAATTCCCATAACAGCTTCATAGCTGGCACCGGCTTCTAAAAGTTCTTCTGCGGACAGTCCGAAAAGTGTAACAAGAGAATAAACATCATTTTCGCAATTCTTGAGCATTTTTACAGCCATAATGACGGCATTTTCTCTCGAAAGGTTTGAAATTCTGTCGTTAATACCTTTTTGAAAACTTCGTTTTTTAGCTTTACCCATTATTTGTCACCGCCCAAGCCAACCCCAAGAGCTAACAGAGCTGCACCAATCATGCCTGAATAATTTCCTGCACTTCCTTTTACGATTTTTGTAGGAGTTGTAACAATTTCTTTGTTGACGGTTTCTGTCAAATATTCAGGATTTGTAAATTCGGCTAAAGAGCCTGAAAGTACTATTACATCAGGGTCAAAGATGTTTGCGAGTCCGATAAGTCCTTCTAAAATATCGTTTTCCCATTTTTTGTAAATTTCAGTCATCAAATTATCGTTTTTTTGCCAGCCGCCGATGACGTCGTATGTCGTAATATTTGGGTTTTTAGAAATTTCTTCGGCTGTTTTTTTTAGTCCGGAGCCTGAAGCGTAAGCTTCAAAGCAATCCCAGCTTCCGCAAGTACATTTTCTGTGTTTGTCGGTTCTCATTTTGAAATGCATTTCTCCTGCGGCACCGTTTTTACCTTTGAAAATTCTGTTGTTAAGAATGAGTCCGCCGCCTACCCCTGTGCCAAGAGTTATCATAATTGAAGTTGGCAACCCTTTTGAAGAGCCGATAATGTGTTCTGCCCAAGCAGCAGCGTTGGCATCATTTTCGACAAACACTTTTTTCTTGCTTAAACTCATAAAATCCATAGTAGGATATTCTTTTGCAATGTTACCCGTAGAACCGAGAATCCCCGTGTTGGAATTGTTTACGGCTCCGCATGTCGAAATCGCAATAACATCAGCTTCGTTTTCGTGAGCTGTTATGATTTCTTTAAAAATTTCTTTAATTTCCTCAAAAGTTTTAGGGGTGTGGTGTTTTTCTATTTCACTGATAATTTCACCTTTTTCATTAACTATTGAATTATATATTTTTGTACCCCCAATGTCGATAGCGAGAGCCTTTGGCATTATTACCCCTTTCTTTGAACAAAACGTTTTGTAATTAGTTGCGGTCTTGTGATTGCAGAGCCGATAACAACACAGTGTGCCCCGAGTTCAAAGGCTTTGTCAACCTGCCAAGGTTCCCAAATTCTGCCTTCCAGCACAACCGGAACATTCGTTCTTTTGGTAAGTTGTTCAAGCAATTCAAAATCAGGCCCCTCATCTGCTTCTTTGGAGTGAGAAGTGTAGCCTGAGAGGGTTGTTGAGAGAATGTGAGCCCCCATTTCCGCACATTGCAAACCTTCTTCCAGTGTCGAAATATCCGCCATTGCGATACGTTTGTTGATTTTGATGTACTTGATAATTTCTTCCAACTTACAACCGTTCGGGCGAGGACGCATAGTCCCGTCAAAAGCGACGATATCTGCACCCGCTTCTACAAGTGAAATCACCTCTGTCAGAGTTGGTGTAATATACACGACCTCTTTCCAATTAGGCGGAATTACGTTTGGTTTGGTAAGCCCAATTACTGGAATATCAAACAACGCTTTTGCATTTCTGACATCTCTTGCTCCGGCGACACGAAGTCCGCCTGCTCCGCCCTTTACGACGGATTTCATCATTGCGATGATACATTTGTCAAGGTATAGCGGTTCGGATGGCATTGCCTGTACAGAAACCACAACCTTATTTTTTAAACGATTAACCATATCCATATTTTTATTATAATATAAAATTAAAAAATTGGGCAATATAAGAATTTTGATATATAATAAACCCAAGAAGAGGAATTTATAATGAAAAAAAGTTTGGTAAAATATCCGTATTTAACAAAAGATGTAGAGGTTTACACCCGTGAAAACGGGCATACAATCGTTCTTGCTCACAAAGAAGGCGAAATGGTCAATGTCAGTACTTGGGTTAAGACAGGTTCCATAAATGAAGAAGACAAAAACAATGGGATTTCTCATTTTTTGGAACATTTAATGTTTAAGGGGACACACAAGCACAAAGCCGGTGAATTTGACAAAATTCTTGAGGCAAAAGGGGCGATTGTAAACGCTGCAACTTGGAAGGATTATACTTTTTATTACGTAACTTTACCGAAAGGTGAAGGTAACAAGGATTTTTATCAGGCTATAGAACTTCATGCCGATATGATGTTAGACCCGATTTTGCCTTATGAAGAAATTGGTGCTCCGTTTGATTTAAACGATACGACCATTACTGACAAACGAGAACGTCACGTCGTTATTGAAGAAATCAGAATGAGAAAAGACCAAAACTGGACAAAGGTTTACAATGCTTGTAATTTTAATATGTATACGAAACATCCGTACAAACGTGATGTAATAGGAACTCCTGAGATTATATCTCAAGTTACCCGTGATGATATCATGAATTACTACCAAACCTTCTATTCTCCTGCGAATATGACAACAATTATCGTCGGAGATTTTGACAGTGAAGAAGTTTTGAAAAAAGTTGAGGCTGAATTCGATTTTAAAGGTCGTGGAAATTCACCGAAACGAGTTAATGAGATTGACAATCCGATTACGTCTACAAAAATTGTTGAACAAACAGGTCACATGAATACGGGTTATGTAATGTTCGGCTGGCTCGGCCCGAGAGCTGCGGATTTGAAGGGTACGATTTGTCTTGATTTAATCAGCATTATTTTTGGGGATGGGACGAGTTCAAGACTTTATCAAAACTTGGTAGAAAAACAGTCTGAGCCGATTTTCAATATGATTAATTGCGAGCATTATCAGTTTAAAGACGGCAACAACTTCTTTATTCAAGGCAATTTTAAACCCGAATGCAAAGATGTTGCAATTAATTTAATCAAGGAAGAGCTTGCAAACCTTATTAACAATCCGATTACTGACAAGGAGTTTTTGAAGGCTAAAAAGAAAACAAAATCACGTTTTGCTTATGCCGCAGAAACCGTTTCTGAAATCGGGGAAACTATCGGCTATTACACAACGGTTTGTGATGATTTGAAATTGGTTGAAGATTACTTGAAGGATTTGGACAGCATTACGATAGAAGATTTGAATAATGCAATCAAAACTTACTTAAATCTTGATAATGCGGTGATTTCAATCTTGATGCCCGATAAAAAATAATCGACTATTTGTATAAGTCGTTTAGAGTTTCAATCCCGCCTTTTTCGACGTGGAGGCAGTTCGTGATGTTCGGATGAAAATAGTAAGTTCCGTAATCGTTTCGCATAATCGTTATGCTGAACATATCTTCGCCTGCTTGATTAGGTGTCGTAAATCCGTTTGTGTCAAGTGCAAAAATCGGGCGACGCTCATCTTTTTTGATATTGAATACCACAAGTGAACTTCCGTCCGGCATGACAAAGGCGTCGTCATAAACATTCATCATTTCTCGGGTAAAACCTATGCACTTGTTGTTTCGGGTGTATTCTTTGTATTGCGGAATACATTCGCCTTTGAGGGCATTTCCGTGGCAGTAGCGTTTTACCTTCATTGTCGATACAAAATTTTTGTAAAATCTGTCGCAGTTTGAAAAATCGTGTTGCCCGTCTGTACTATAGTAACAACCGATGTTTCCGTCCATGTCCTCTGATACCTGTTGAAGGGCTCTTGAATATTCCTCGTAGATTTTGGTGAATTTGAGATGAAGTGTTTTTCGAGTGACGCTTTTTATGGCAGAAGCACTTGCAACAGAAACTAAAATCACAAAGGTCGTAAGCAAAATGACAAGAGTGTTGTTGTAGGCTCCGAATTTCTTCATTTATACCACTTCCATAGGTTCAACCACAAAATCAATCAGGGCAGGCTCGTTTGTTGCGAAAACCTCTTTAAGTGCCGGCATGATTTCCTCTTCTTTGCTTACTCTGATAGCCTTTACTCCAAAACTTTCAGCAAGTTTTACAAAATCCGGGTTGGAAATTTTTGTTTCAGAATATCTTGAGCCGTAGAATTTTTGTTGGAGTTGCCTTACCATACCGAGATACCCGTTGTCAATCAGAAAAATTTTGACAGGTAAGTTGTAATCCTTGCAGGTCGCAAGTTCGGACGCATTCATCTGAAAAGAACCGTCCCCTGCAATACAGACGACAGATTTTTTGTCTTCCGCAAGGCTTGCTCCGATAGCGGCAGGCAGCCCAAAACCCATTGTGCCGAGCCCGCCCGAGGTGAGAAATTTTCTCGGAGTTGAAAATTTGTACTCTTTTGCTGTCCACATCTGATGTTGCCCGACCTCAGTCGCTACTGTCGGGTTGAAATCCTTGCAAAAGTCATAAATATGGCGAATTACCTCAAATGAATGGAGGTGGTTTGAAAATTTTTGAGGTGCTTCGTTTTCGCTCAAAAATCCACGAACCTTGCTCAACCACTGATTTCTGGCGGTTTTGTCAAAAGAATAATTGCCGGAATTGAATAAATTTTTCAAACTTTCCAATATCTTTTTTGCGTCCCCGACGAGAAAATTTTTTGAAGGAATAATTCTGGAAATTTCACTTTCGTTTATATCAAGTTGAATAAAATTTCGCTCAAGTTCTTTATTCCCGAAACAGCAGGTGACACGGTCATTAAACCTTGCTCCTACAGAAAAAACCAAATCACTTTCGCGAACCGTCTTGTTGGCTCCGACAGAGCCAAAAATTCCAATCATTCCGGTATAATTCTCGTCGTCAGGCGGATAAGTTCCGAGCCCCATCATCGTGTTTACAACAGGAATATTTAAAAGTTTTGCGAATTTAAAGAGTTCGCTTGAAGCATTTGCCTGTACAACCCCTCCACCCGCAACAATAACAGGTCTTTTCGCATTGCAAAGGCTCTCTAAAACCGTTGGCAGATTATCTGTTTTGATCGGAAGTTCGGATTTAGTAAGTTCAGCTTCGCCCGAATATTCAGCCGTTTCCGTAAAAATATTCTTTGCAAGGTCAACCACAACAGGACCCTGTTTGCCTGAAAGTGCAATTTCGAAAGCTTTTTCAATCGTGCTTTTTAAATCTTTAGCATTTCGAACTTGAAAAGCCGCTTTAGTACAAGATTTGGTCATTTCGACGATATTAACTTCTTGAAAGGCATCTTTCCCGATAAGATTTGAGGAAACCTGACCTGTAAAAACAATAACTGGATAGCCGTCAAGGTATGCGTTTGCAATTCCAGTAACAGTATTAGATGCTCCGGGACCTGACGTTACTAAAACAACACCGCATTTTCCGCTTACTCTTGCATAACCTTCAGCTGCATGCACAGCGGATTGCTCGTGTCGAACTAAAATATGCTGTATTTTTTGTTGTTTGTATAATTCATCATAAATCCCGAGAACAATTCCTCCGGGGTAGCCGAAAATAGTGTCAACCCCGAGTTTTGTCAAGGTTTCTATTAGAATTTTTGCACCCGTATATGTAAGAGTTTCCGTATTTGCAGTCACCATAAAATTCCCCTTTTACTGAATATTAGCACAGAAAGATTTGCGAAACAAGCAGGCGGATTTCATTAAGAACGGCGGCGATTTTATATAAAATCGCCGCCGTTTCTAAAATTAAGCTTTAAAAATTATTTAGTTAATAAGTCTTTCCATTGTTGTTTTTTTGTTTCATATTTCTTTTTGTTAGCTGCTTGTCTTGCTTGAGCATCTTTTTTTGCTTGTTCAATGGCTTTTTGACGTTCTTGTTGTCTTTTTTCTAAGGCTTTTTTTTGTTGTTCAACAGCTTTTTGACGTTCTTGTTGTCTTTTTTCTAAAGCTTTTTTCTGATCTTCAATAGCTTTTTTGTTAGCTTCTTGTCTTTTTTGAAGTTCTTTTTTTTGTTTTTCGATAGCTTGTTGGTGTTCTTGCTGTCTTTTTTCGATAGCTTTTTTCTGTTGTTCAACTGCTTGTTGTCTTTCTTTTTGTCTTGCTTCTGCGGCTTTTTTGTTAGCAGCAGCTTTGCTGTATGCTGCATTTTCTTTTTGTTCTACTTTCTTAGAAGCGTCGTTGAGCCATTTTGAAACAGAGTTGGTTTGAGTTGCGGCTTGTGCAGCCCCAACACTCAAGATAGATAGAGCCAACATT
>ONYB01000159.1 GCA_900321895.1 uncultured Brachyspira sp. | reverse complement strand
GTACAAAGTGCTGTTGATGCTGTAAATTCGATTATCGAACAGAGAATTTTTCCGACAACATTAGATTTTATGGATAAAAATGCAATTCAAACTGTCGAAAAGTTCTATCCTGCTGGGCTTTTGTGCGATAAGGAAGCCGCACTTGTCGTGGAGGTCGACGGGTTTGAAAACGCTATTGAGTACCAGCAAAAAATTATCGTGTCGATTTTAGAAAAATGCAACGCCTCCGCAATTCAGTATTCTACAAACGAGGAGGAGTACGACAAAATTTGGCGTGCACGACGTTCTTCAATGGGTGCTTGTGCAAAATTAAAGCCGAATGTTACGACGGACGATGTGATTGTTCCACGAAAAAATCTTTCAAAACTTGTCTTGGGCATTCGAGAAAATAAAAAAAAATATAACCTTGATGTTTGTATGGTGGGGCATGTCGGTGACGGAAGTATTCATCCGCAAATCCCGATTGATTACCGTGATGAAGATGAATATAATCGTTACAAATCTGCAAAATCTGAAATTTATGAACTTACGGCTTCTTTAGGTGGAATTCTTTCGGGCGAACACGGAATTGGTGCTGAAAAACGAGATTATATTGACAAAGTTGTCAGTCCTGAAGCTTTAAAATATATGCGTCAAATCAAAAAAATCTTTGACCCCGAAAATATTTTAAATCCGTACAAAATTTTTTAATTGCCGACAGTTGTATCTGTTTCGTGACTGATTTTAGTAGCATCATCTGCAGGTATAAGCTCTATTGTATCCCCTTTGGCAATGATTTTGTAGTTGCCTTCGTTGATTAGATTGTTGAGATCTTCCTGTTTTATGGTTAAATCTTTGATGTGGCTTGTCGTATCTTTTGATGTCGTGTCAGCCATTATTTGGTTTTTTTCGGGCTTTTGGGTTTCTTCGGGTGTTAAAATTTCCGGCTCTTCTTTGTAGGTTTTCGGTTGGTAGCTGGATGATGAAAATTCGTCATATCTTTGTTCTAAATCAGGAATTTGTTTATCTTTTTCCATATCATATTTTGTAGTGTATGTCATTGCCGAAATAAGTGCGACTACAGATGCCGCAGCTACGGCTTTCCCAATGGGCGGAACCGGTTTATTATCATAGTCTGCTTGAAAAGTAGGAATTTTTTTGTTGGTATTGTTTTTTGTGTAAAAATTTGATTGATATCCAATTTGGTTTATTGGGTTAATTTTCATATAAAAATTCCTTTAAGATTTAAGATATAATTTTTAGTATAGTATAAATCGTAAAGGAAATTTTTTGATAATTATTAAAAAATATTTACATAGAAAGAAACGAATTTTGTTTTGTCGAGTTGCTACGGGTTTAAGAAATACTAGATTTCAGAAACCGAAATGCTCTTAACACCAACGTTTCTTGCGGAATCCATAAGCTTTACAATCGCTCCGTGTGTTGAATTTCCGTCTGTTTCAATCATCATACCGTCAGGAAAGTTTGCCACTTGTGATTTGAGAGTGTTTTCAAGATTATCTGCACTCACTTCTGAACCGTCGATATAATATTTGTCGTTGGAAGATACGTTGACCGTCAAGATTTTAGTATCTTTTTTTACTTGTTCTTCTGCAACGTTTTCGGGAACAGTAAGGTTTAAACCCTGTTGGTCAAGTAATGGTGCGATTACCATCATAATGATTAACAGAACTAAGAAAATATCTGTCAATGGAGTTATGTTTATTTCGTTAAAAGTTTTGCGTTCACGATCCATTTTTTATGCCCCCGGATTTTCGTTTTCATTTTGTTTTTGTAAAGTTTTTTGCTCTTTTTTAGTGAGCGGCTCGCCAGCAACGATAAGTTTTTTGTATTCAGCGTCTTGAGCCGCATTCATCACTTTCATAATTTCGGAACTTTTTACTTTCTCATCTGCTTTTACGACAACTTCAGGTTTTTCGAGATTTGGTTTTATTGCGGCTAATTCATCCGTCAACGTTTCGGGTTGAATTTCTTTGCCGTTGATATACATCAAGCCTTCTTTTGTAATCGAAACAGTCGCATTCTTTTCTTCAATAGCTGAACCGCTGTTGATTTCCGGAATGGTTATTGCGTTATCCATTGATTGAAATGATGGTGCAACAACCATCATAATGATTAACAATACCAAAAAGATATCTGTTAGCGGTGTGATGTTTATTTCGGTAAATAGTTTTCCTTTTTTTGAACCAAATGCCATTTGTAAGTTGTCCTTTTGTTAGTAATTACATAGAAATATTGCTGTTAGAAGCTGTTTGATTTGAAGGAGCTCCTTCGCTATCTACAAAGCTCAAGAACAGCAATTTAATTAATTGGAAGTCGTCTTCATAACGTTTTACGATAGACTGGAACGAGTTGAAGAAAACAACCGCAACAATCGCAACACCAAGACCGAATGCCGTAGCGATTAAGGCAGAACCGATACCCATTGCAACTGCTGCTGATTGGTTACCTTGTGTTGCCAAATCTTGGAATGTATACAAAATTCTGACAACTGTACCGAACAAACCTAAGAACGGAGCAACACCACCGATTGTACCTAAGATTGTTAAGTGGCTTTCTAATTTTCTGATAGCAAGTGCTGCTGCGATATCAAATGAACGAGAAAATCCGTTTCTTTGTTCAGAAAAAATTCTGACAGCTTCTTCCGTAACTTCGCCGATAACTCCACCGCATTGTACTGCCAAGTTTTGAGCTCCTTGAAGATTGTTTTTAGCAAGTTCTTTTTGAAGTCTTGGGATGAAAAGAATAACATCTCTTTTGTTCTTTTTGTAGAAAAAGAATCTGTTGATTACAACGCCTATTACGAGAATTGAACAAACCAAAATAGGTGTCAATACAGGCCAGTCCATTTGAATTGAGTGTAATAAAAGTTCCATAGTTTTTAATCCTCTTTATCTTGTAAATTACTTTGTTTTTTTGTTTAATATCCTGATGCCCCGAATACGTTGTAGTCAAACGTAAACTGAATATCAATACTTTGTCCCTTGAAATCTGTCGGTAACGGCTTGAACGGAGCAGTCAATTTAACCGCATTTATTGCCGCACTGTCGGCACTCGGAAGTCCTGATGACTTGAATACGCTACAAGACAATAATCTGCCGTCTTTTGCAATCTTGAACAGAAGAACTACTCGTTTGCTTTCGTTACCTTTTGGCGGATTCCAATTCATTTTTATACGTCTTTGCAAATCTCTCATGTATGGGCCGAAATCAGGTTGTCTGATAGCATCAATCCCCGGTCTGCCGTTTGGATTTCCCGGCCCCGGATTGCCCATACCAGAACCTGTTCCGCCACCGCCAGTGCCTCTACCTGCACCGGTGCCGCCGCCTGATTTGCCGAGTTTAGAGCCCGAACCAGAGCCGGTTGGTGCAAGAACAGGAGCAGGAGTATATCTGCCAGAACCCGAACCTCTGCCTGATGAACCACCGTTTGCGAGTTTGCCTGAACCGCTGATAGGCCCTGTTGCGTAGTGACTGCCGTGTGATGCTCCCGTTGCTTTCGGTACTGGAATTTGGAAGCCTGAAGTCGGTTTTGCTACAGGTTTTGGTGTGTTTGGCGGTTTTATGGAAGGTCTTGCTGTCGGCGGATTAGGTCTTGCTGGAGCTTGTGCCTTCGGAGCCGGAGTTTGTGTATGTGTCGGTTTGAAAATATTTTGGAATGGTAGCGGTTTTGCCTGTGGTTTAGCTTGTGGCTTTGCAGGTTTTTTTGCCGCTTGTGCCTTCGGTTGTGAAGATTTTTGCGGTGCTGCCGCAGGTTTTGATGACGGTTTCGGTGTTTGAATCGCACCTGAAGGTGATGAAGGCATTGAAACTTTTCTCGTCGGATCGTGATGCCCGCCTGCTCGTGAATTTATATCCGCACGGTAAGGTGTTTTTTTGTTAATAGGGGTATCTTCTTTGTCCACGAGTACAAATTCAATATCGTTCGGTTTTGGTTTTGGCTTTTCAAAAAGGTGAAGTTGAAATCCCAAAAGTGCAAGAATAATGGTTATTGCCCAAACTCCGCCAACAACCGTCGGGTGCAAAAGGGTTGAAATTACGAGTGACTTTTTCAAGGTCATGTCTTTTTCGTCATCCCTTATTACTGCAGGCGTTGTGTAGCCTTTAGGTTCTTGTGACTCTTCATCCTCGATTAAATTGCTGTTGTATTTTCCTAAAATTGACATTCTTTTTTCCCTAATCTGATTTCATAATAATATTATTAAATTATAAAAATAATATTATCGCACAGTTGGCTAATAATTTGTGTTATAAATTGACGGGTTCACGGTAATAGGTTGGGTCAAAATAAGTTCTATGCTTGAATTTGCCGGAATTGTGACATCTCCGCCT
>ONYB01000060.1 GCA_900321895.1 uncultured Brachyspira sp. | reverse complement strand
GTAAGGGGTGAAAAGGTATCTGAGCAATGTTTCACGACGATGCGATCTTTACGTCGCTTCGCTCCTCAAGATGACATGGTTTAATAAACGTAAAGAACTTAGTGCCCTAGTATCCTAGTATCTTTACGATACGGACTTATCGCCCTATCGCCTTATAGTCTTATCAACTTTTTTATTAAGTAGTGTTACAACATGCGTAAAATATTTGTTTTTTTTTCACGAGTAAAATAAAATATAATTGGGAAAGTTTTGAGGGAACAATAAAATATGTTAAAAGAAGCATTGAAGGAGAAAATCTTATCTCCACAAGAAGTTAGAGCTATATTGAATACTGATAACAAAGAAATTGTAGAACTTTGTAAGCGTGCTTCAATTATGCCAAGAAAAAATAGCAAAGGTCATACTTACTTTTCTTATGATGAAGTTAAAAATCTTAGAAAAGTACAAGCACAAAAAGGGATTACAAACCCTATGATTACTTCAGCTCAAATGCAATCCCCTGTTATGAAAAATCTTCTCGTTTCTCTTAAAGAAATGGAAAACAATTTGAGTGACAGAATTGCAAAAGTTATCGACGAAAAACTCGAAGGTATGGATGAAGTTGTTGTCGAACTAATCAGATGCAAAACCGACAACGAAACCCTTAGACAAAAAATCATTGATTTGAATAAAGAAATTTATCAGCTTAAAAATGACGTGAACAGCTACAAATCTATCGGTATGGGTTTGTACGTAAAACAAAACAAACACGTTTGGGAATAATTAATAAAGGAAATTAAAGGTTATGGCAAGCAAGGAAAAAGATAATGCAGAGGTTTTGTCACAAAATGAGGCAAGAAGCAAAGCATTAAAATTAGCAATCGAAAAAATCGAAAAAGATTTTGGTAAAGGTTCTATCATGAAACTCGGGGATAAAGCAACAGTTAATGTTGATGCTATTCCAACGGGTTCACTTGCTCTTGACGTAGCCCTTGGTATCGGCGGAATTCCTCGTGGTCGTATCATCGAAATCTATGGCCCTGAAAGTTCCGGTAAAACAACACTCGCTCAACATATCGTTGCAGAATGTCAAAAACGTGGCGGGATTGCGGCTTTCGTCGATGCAGAACACGCTCTTGATCCTGAATATGCAAGAAATTTGGGCGTTAAGGTGGATGACTTGTTGATTTCACAGCCTGATACAGGTGAACAAGCTCTTGATATTACGGAAGAATTGGTTCGCTCTGGAGCGGTGGATGTTGTAGTTGTCGACTCGGTTGCAGCTCTCGTTCCGAAAGCCGAAATCGAAGGCTCTATGGAAGATCAGCAAATGGGTTTACAAGCTCGTTTGATGAGCAAAGCCTTGAGAAAATTGACAGGTATTATCGGCAAAACCAACACAACAGTTATTTTCATCAACCAGTTGCGTATGAAAATCGGTGTTATGTACGGAAACCCTGAAGTTACAACAGGTGGTAACGCTCTTAAATATTATGCCTCTGTTCGTATGGAAATCAAACGCACAGAAGGTGTTAAAGGTGAGGACGGCGACGTCGGAAACCACGTTAGAGTTCGTGTGTTGAAAAACAAAGTTGCTCCACCGTTTAGAACTGCCGAATTTGACATAATCTTCGGTAAGGGTATTTGCAAAGTCGGAAACATCCTCGATGTCGCAGTTAATCTCGATATCGTTAAAAAAGCCGGTTCTTGGTTCAGCTTTAAAGAAGAAAAACTCGGTCAGGGACGCGACAAAGCAAGAGATTTCTTGACTGAAAATCCTGATATTTTGAACGAAGTTGAAACTTTGGTAAGAGAAAAATTGGCTGAACAATAGTTTTATTAAGTTTTGTAAAAGGTAATTATGCCTCCAAAACCCAGTAATAATAAGATTTAAAAAAAAGGTTCACATATTTTTGCATGATTTGTAGCAAGAAATTTTGTGTTCCTTTTTTAAGTTAGTAGGACGAAATATAATTAAAACCGGAGGTTTTTTCATGCAAGTAAATGCAATAAGTGCAAAAGTAGGTATTTCCCCAAAAGTTCAGTGCAGCGGTTGCAACGCTCCTGAAACAAAGGTAGCTTTTAAAGGGGAAGATAGAAATAATGTTTCAAACAACGCAATTACAAATGCGACAAAGGCTTTGGCATTGGCAATGATGTTGTCAATGGGCACAGCAGGTTTGACAAGTTGCGACAAGATGAATTTTGATGAAACACACATTTATCCTGTTGAAATACCTGTCGATACAGTAAAAGAAGTTCACTATTACCCTATCCCCGGATGCGATAGAGTTGACACAGTCAAAATTAAACCCGGATACGACTCACCTGTAGCTCCTGTAATCAAAAAATTCTTTGAAAACAACAGCATCGATACAGGCGACGGCAAAATCCCTGTTAGAATGGTTTATTTGGATGAATACAAACATCCTTATGTAAAATCATTGTTCAACGAAGACAAATCTTCTAAAAATGAGATGTGGTACAACGTAACAACTACGGATTTTGATGATGATGAAGGCAAATACGTTGAAGGCAAAAACGAAAACTTCTACCAGTTGGGATATTCAACACCAGACGGCAAAAACCAGTTAGTTGTAAAATTGTTGAAGTTGAGAAACCCTAATTTGGACAAAAACAACGAGTTGAATTACAAACCTGTTTCAACAGCAATGTACGACGTATCTACAGGCAACCGTTACACGATTGACGAAGACGGAAACGCTGAATACGACGGCAAGTTTGAAAAAGGCGATCTTGAAAAATCAATTATTTTCACGAACAAATACGATGCAGTCAGAAGATATTCTTCAATCGAAGTAAACTCGGTTACACCGAAAGATGTTCCTTATGAGGACAAAAAATAACTTATAACCAATAATTTATACATCCGAAAAAAGTCCTTGCGTAAATCTTGCGTGAGGACTTTTTATTATGGTATAATTTTGGCTATGAAAACATTAGCACAATTTATACAAAAAAGAAGAGATGATTTGGGCATGTCACCCAAGGGGCTTGCCGCAAAATGCAATATCGATTTGAGTTTGATAGAAGATATTGAGGCGGGCAAGGAATTGTTTTTGCCGGTCACAATCAGACAAAACCTTGCAAAAGGCTTGAAATGCAGTCCGGAAGAAATTAAAAAGTTGGAAAAAGATTTCAGTAACGATTTGGTTTCACCGCAAATTATAGAAAGTTTGAAAGAACTAATTTTGAAGGGTGCGGGCGGCTTGAAGTGCCCGAAATGCGGAGCTCCGCTTGTGACAAAAATTTCTCAAATGTACGATTTGGAGGACAATTTGGTTGTACAGCCGAAGGCACACTGTACTAAATGCGTTTTCCAAATTCATTAATAAATTTTTTTAACAAAGCGGGCGGAAAACCTTCGGTTTTCCGCCCGCTTTTCATATTCTCAAAAAATATTTATTTTTCTATTTTTTCAGAACCTTTCAAAGATTCGCTTGAATTAACGTAACTTGTAACCTGTTTGAGGGCAGGCTTATAAGCGTTGACCGTAGCGTTACCGCCGAGGCAACCGCCTGTACATGCCATAACTTCGATTAGGTTACCGAGGTCGCAAGTGCCGTTTTTAGCGTATTTTTTCAAATCTCTGATTGATTGCTTGTTCAAACCGTCGATTACAACAGGTTTAGCTTCAACGCCTTCAGGAATAAGAGTTTCCACAGCGTGAGCGACACCGCCCGTTACGCAGTAATTTCTTGCTTCTGCTGAGGATTCCACCTTGAAGTTGCTATCGCTGCATTCTTCAACTTTGATTTCAGCTGCTGTAAACCAAGCACCGACTTCTTCGTAGTTGAGAACGTAGTTTACGTTCGGATTGCCAAGAGCTTCACGTCTTTTTGCAACGCAAGGGCTAAAGAATACCGTAATTGCGTCAGGATTTTCTTTTTTAACAATCTCTGCCGTGTAGTACATCGGAGTTTTCGTATCCGAACGGAACGGCTTGAGTTCAGGAACGTGTTTTTCGACAAGTTCGTTGTAACCTGCACAGCAAGAAGTTGTCATGAAGTTTGCCCCTTTTTCAAGTCTTTCAACAAGTTCGGCAGCTTCATTTTTTGTTGTAACGTCAGCACCTTGAGCAACTTCATAAACATCAGAAAAACCGAGTTTAAGGATTGCTTCTTTGAGCTGTGTCGGAGTACAAGGAAGTTGACCGAACATAGCAGGTGCAACCATCGCGATAACCTTTTTGCCTGCTTTGATGTTTTTCAAAACATCGATAATTTGACTTTTTTCGTGAACTGCACCGAACGGACAAGCTGCTGCACATTTTCCGCAAGAAATACATTTGTCAAAATCAATCTTTGCATGCCCGTCTTCACCTTTAGCGATAGCACCTACCGGACAAGCGTTTTCGCAAGGAACGATAATTTTTTGGATTGCTTGGTAAGGACAAACCTGAGCACACATACCGCAATTTTTACATTTTTCAGGGTCAATGTGTGATTTACCGTCATGAACGCTGATTGCACCAAAACGACAAGTGTTTTCGCAAGGTCTTGCAACGCAACCTTGGCAAAGGTCTGTGACATAAATTCTAGAAGGAACGCAACCTTTACAAGCTGTCGTCAAAACCGTGAGCGGGTGTTCTTCCGGAACTTCTCTTTCTTCAGCCTTTTTAGCTAAAGAGGAAAGAAGAATGCTATCATCAGTTTCTTCAATAGAAAGCCCCAACCCTGCAACAGTTCTGTCACGAAGGATTGCTCTTTCCTTGTAAATACAACATCTGTAAGGAACGTCGTGACCTTTTGGTCGCATATCGTAAGGAATTAGACGTGTATTTTCTTCAAAATTGTCACTCAAATAAGATTTGATAATTCTAACCAAAATCTCTTTTTTCAAGTGAGATGTCTGTCTTGGTGAATTCATTGCCATTATTTTTTACCTCATATTATTAACGTGTCAATAATATAATTATTGCATGAACATAGAATTTTTCAAAAAATTGTGGGAAAATTTTTGATAAAAAATATTGATTTTAAATCATCTTTACTATAAATTGTTGTCTGAGGAAATCCGAGTGAACAGAAGAGTAATAGGGCTTGTTAACGGTGCGATTGCATCGTCAAGCTATGGAACAAACCCCTTATTTGCCCTGCCACTGTATGCGGCGGGAATTGGCGTAAATTCAGTTTTGTTTTACAGATATGCTTTTGCCGTGGTTATTTATGCACTATGGCTTACTTTTGTAAAAAAGATTTCGTTAAAGATTAAAAAAGAGGAATTTTTACCACTCTTGATTTTGGCACTTCTTTTCTCGTTCTCGTCACTGACTTTGTTTATCGCCTTCGGCTACATTGAGGCGGGAATTGCCTGCACAATTTTGTTTGTTTACCCTGTGTTGGTTGCAATAATTATGGCAATGTTTTTTAAGGAAAAATTGACGAAAACTGTGCTATCTGCAATAGTTTTAACCTCTATCGGGATAGGACTTCTATACCACGGCAAACCAGATGCAACACTAAATCCGCTCGGGGTAGGAATTGTATTTTTGTCCGCCCTGCTTTATGCACTTTATATTGTCGGGGTCAAAAAAATCAAAGCCGTTCAGCACCTCAAGCGTGAAAAAATGAGCTTTTACGTGATGTTTTTCGGGCTTATAATTTATATTTATAACCTCAAATTCTGCACTCAACTACAAATTTTAGACAGACCGATTTTGTGGGTTTACGCAATCGCACTCGCACTTTTACCGACAATAATTTCTTTGGAAACAATCAATGTCGCAATCAAACTCGTCGGCTCAACAACAACTGCGATTTTAGGGGCGTTAGAACCACTCACCGCAATATTTTTCGGGGTGTTACTCTTCCATGAACATTTGACGGTAAGAATTTGTATCGGAGTTTTTCTGATACTTTTCGGAGTGTTTTTAATTGTTACAAGAAAAACTACAAAAAAAACCTAAACAGCAGCCTCTTCCGGTTTCATCGAGTTCATCGGATTCCAACTGTCTTTCAGGTTGTTTTTGATAAGGTTTTTGTAAAAGGCTTCCTTATAATCCAACAACTCCAACTGTTTTTTCAAATCCTCCATTTGTTGCAGGGCTTTTTTCTTGGTATTCTTAATAATCTCGTAACGCTCTTGAATTGTAGAGTCACCAATTATACAAAGGTCAATATATCGTTTAATAGCCTTAGTTTCCGTCCCGACAGAACGCAAACATTTAACTATCCTAACCCAATTTAAATCGTTTTCGGAGAATTGGCGAATGTTGTTTTCGTTTCTCTTTACAAACGGAAAAAATCCGCTCTTTGCCCAAAATCTGAGAGTGTGTTCCGAAACCGCCATTTTTTCTGCGACTTCTTTTATGGTGTACATATTGACCTCCAACTTGATATTTACATATTATCATAAAAAACGCAAAAATATTTTTTCAGGGATTTTAAAACAATATCAAAAGGATTGCGAAATGAATATAAATCCAAATATCAGTTTTGGTGCGAGTTTTATAAAAGAAGTGACCGTCAAAAAACTGGTAGAAAATTCAAAATCATACATTACAAAAAATGTGTCTTGTGTCGAGCTTGACCCATTAAACAAAGCTGATGTCAAGGCTATTAACGAAACTCAAGATGCGTTTTATGGAATAAGTTTTGTCGATGATATTTTTTTTAATGCAAAAAAAATTTTTCGTAAGGGCAAAAACGAAGAAAATATGCAAATTTACGCCCTGACGACACAAAAAGATAACTTTGAAAAACTTGATGCCGACAAAGTTCTGGTTATGGCAGATGTTGTAGCAAAAGAAGACAACGGAGCGTATTTAGAATATATTCAAGCACACCCGCTAATAGCTTATGCAATCGACAAACCTCCATACAAAAATGTTGGCACTGAACTTATAAAAATACTACAGGAAAAATTTTCCTCCATAAAATGCAATTCCATCGCTAACGGATTTTATGAAAAAAACGGCTTTGTAAGAGAAACACAAGGCTCAAACCACTTTATTTGGAATAAATCCTCAAGCCCCACGAAGTCGATTGACGAAATGATTTAATCTTTCCATAGCAGTTTTCAATGTCGGCAGAGAATATGCGTAAGATATTCTCAAAAACCCTTCTCCGCTTTCGCCAAATGCCGTTCCCGGAACGGCTGCAACATGTTCTTCCTCTAAAAATCTTGTTGCGAATTCTTCGCTCGTCATACCAAACTCTTTTATGCACGGAAAAACATAAAACGCACCATAAGGCTCAAAGCATTTCAAACCCATCTCACGAAAAGCGTTCATCAAAAATCTGCGTCGCTGATTGTACGCCTGACGCATTTTTTTAACATCTTCATCACCATGTTTTAAAGCCTCTACCGCCGCATATTGGCTCACCGTCGGGGCACACATTATCGCAAACTGGTGAATTTTTGTCATCTGTTTGATAATTTCTTTTGGTCCGCAGGCATAACCGAGCCTCCAGCCCGTCATCGCATACGCTTTTGAAAATCCGTTTATCAAAATCGTACGTTCCTTCATCCCCTCAATGCCTGCAATGGAAACATGTTCCCCCTTATAAGTCAGTGCACTGTATATTTCATCTGACATTACCAAAATATCTTTTTCAATCACGACTTTTGCAATTTTTTCCAAGTCCTCACGCCCCATAATCGCACCCGTCGGATTGTTCGGATACGGAAGAATTAAAATCTTTGTCTTGTGCGTAATAGCTTCTTCCAACTCTTCTGCGGTCAAGCGAAATTCGTTTTCGGCTTTCAAATTAATTATAACAGGTGTTGCCCCCGCAAGAACCGCACAAGGTTCATAGGAAACATACGAAGGTTGTGGAATTATAACCTCGTCACCCGCATTTATTATGGCTCTCAACCCGATATCAATAGCTTCTGAACCACCAACCGTCACCAAAATTTCACTTTGCGGGTCATAGTTTATCCCCTGCGTTCTTGAAAGATAATTGCCGATTTCAGCCCTCAAATCCTTCAGTCCTGCATTAGAGGTGTAAAAAGTTCTGCCCTTTTCAAGTGCATAAATTCCCTCATCACGAATATGCCACGGAGTTTCAAAATCAGGTTCGCCAACACCGAGTGAAATTGCGTCCTTCATCTCGCTTACGATATCAAAAAATTTTCTTATCCCCGAAGGCTTTATGGTTTGAATTTTATCAGAAAGAAATTTTTTCACGGAGTAACGACCTCTCTACCGTCTTCAGGCTTTTTGTCCAGAATTGTGCCGTGATCTTTGTATTTTTTCAAAATAAAGTGTGTCGCCGTGCTCAAAACACTATCGAGTGTCGACAATTTATCCGATACAAAGTTGGAGATTTCTCTCAAAGTTTTTTCTTCCAAAGTTACAAGCAAATCATAACCGCCGGAAATTAAATAAACCGCCTTAACCTCTGGGTAGTTATAAATTCTCTCGGCAATATGGTCAAACCCTTGCCCTCTCTGCGGTGTAACCTTCACCTCAATCAGTGCCGTTACCTTTTCAATAGAAGTCTTTTCCCAGTCAATCAACGTGTGATACCCGCAAATAATTCCTTCATTCTCAAGTTTTGCAAGCTCATTCGCAACTTCAATTTCCTCTCGTCCGAGCAAAACTGCAAGTTCCTTGATATCTATGCGACTATTTTTTTCAATTATTCCGAGTAATTCCTCTCTCATAGGAAACCTCCTTCAAAATTCTTCTAACCTTCTTATTATATGACAAAATTTTTATTTATTCTCAATTTCAAAAACACAGTTTTCAGGGACTGAACCCTCGATATAAAACGGCATAAATCCTGAATATCCGTTTGCCGTGAATTTGTGTTCCTCATCAGCTTTCCACATCAAATCAATGTCATAAATGCAATCGTAATCTTGCATGTATTTTCTTGTGCGGTAGTAAAACACATGGCATTCCTGCGGAATATGATACTGTGAAATTCGTTGGTAGTGTTCCTGTTTTGTCCAGCTAAATCCTGACTCATACGGAATTTGCTCTGCAAAAATTAGCATAAAGAAGATTATAGCAATCAACTGATTGCTTGTTTTCTTTAAGAAAACAGCCACTCCGTACGCAAACACAGGCAAAAGTAAGAAAATACATCTTCCGCCGGCTCTAATCGCAGTTCCTCCGGGGAAATTGTAATGAATAAATCTGTTCATCGGAATATTGAAAAAGAACAACACCACAAACAACGTAAACAGCAACAACTGCCATCTGCAACGGCTTTTCCACATTCCGATAAAAATTAAAACAGTAGTCAAAGCTCCGATACCTGTCCAAGCTTCCATATTATATTTAAATTGGAAATTCCATAATTTTGAATCAAACAAACTTTGTGAAGCCAAAAAGCTGAACGGTTTGAGCATAAAATCATTACACCAACAGAATCTTCCGCCAACTAACAAATAATGATAACCCAACGGTAAAAGCAACACAAAAGTTACAACCGCATATAACAAAATTTCCTTTTTAAAATTTTTGACAAATTCAATGATTGCGGTTCTTGAATTTTTAAAGCACAACCCGATTAATAAAGCAAGAGTCCCGCCAAAAACCATAAACCAGCCGTAATAAAAACTTGTATAAATTTGCAAAGCAAACATTAAACTCGTTGTTAAAAACAATAAGTGATTTTTAAGGTTGGAATTTTTCGTCTTAATTTTTGAAAACGCCAAAATTGCGAAAATCATAAAGAATTGGAACAACAACTGCACATGACCCATTTGAATATGTCTTGGCAAGCCAAACGCAAACAAAAACGCAGCCGCACCGGAAATCCAATATTCAAATTTAAAAGTTTTTCGCATTAAGAAGTAGAAAGCAATGAAATTAAGAGTGAGGG
>ONYB01000098.1 GCA_900321895.1 uncultured Brachyspira sp. | reverse complement strand
CTGCTCAACGCAATCAAAAACATAGTAAGGTATACCGATTTGAGCGGCAATTCTGCGAGCTTCTTCAATATCTTCTTTTTCGTCAGGGCCGTAACAAGCGTTTTTGTGTCCTGATTTGAGAGCCATACCGTCTTTGCCCCAGATTGACATTGTTGCACCTATAACGTCATGCCCCTGTTGTTTTAAAATAAGTGCCGTAACCGAAGAATCTACTCCACCCGATAATCCTACTAATATTTTCATTGATTTGCCCTTTGCTATAAATATTCCTCTTTATAAAATTTGCACAAAATATTAAATTACAACGAAAAAAGCTTGTCAACAAAATTTTTATAAAACTTTTTAAAAATGCTTCAAGAAAATTAAAAAAGTTCCGACAATCTTGTAAATATAACCTGAGCAATCTTCAGATGTTGTTCGGGGGCATAATGCAAACCGTCAAGAGATGATGTTTTTGCAACAGAATTTAAATCAAGGAATTCTATATTTTGTTTTTCTGCGATTTTTTGGTAAAGAAGTGGTAATTGTCGAGATTTTTCAATAGAAGTTCTATCAAACAGACACGCAAAATTCCCATTCAAAACATCATCCGTCAAAATCGACGGAGCAACCAAAATTATTTTTGCTTGCGGAGATTTTACTTTTACTATATTTATAAGCTTTTCGACCCCGCTGGCGATTTCGATTGAAGAAAGATTATACAAAAACTGAGTATCATTAATCCCGATTGCTAAAACTACCACATCAAAGTCGTCTGTCAGAAGTTCCGGAAGAATTTCGTAACCCGTAAAAATTTTACCTGCAGGATTTGCGGCGAAAGCGGTTCTATTGTTGCAACCATCCTCTATTATTTCAAATTTACCGTGCGACAATAGTGACAGAACTCCTGTCCAACGTGTATTTTTATCATATCTTGCACCGTTATTCGGGATGTAGCCGTACGTGTTGCTGTCACCGAAACATAAAATCTTTTTCAAAATATTCTCCACTTATTATACAATGCCCAATCATACCACAAACCGATTTTATATTGCAGACAATGTAACAATCAGATAGGTTAATATTGAACTATACTATTCAGCATGTTATTCTACAGTTATGAAAAAGAGAGCAATTCTTAGTTGTATACTTACAGCCGTAATTGTAGGGATAAGCAATCAATTATGGCTACAACGAGAACCAGTAATTGTCAGTTTTAAATTTGTAAGTCCGGAACAAACTACAATTTCTGCGGTTTTAAACAAATTTGATAATAACGAATTTAAGCATAATAACAAAACTAAAAAAATTGTAGAAAAAAATTCAGATATCGAAATTAAAATTCCGGTATATAAGGCTAAGCATCCCAAAAGACTCCAATTAATCCTTCGGCAAGCTTCTGAGAAGGGGGGGGGGGGACTCTCTTCACTCTCAGTCAACGGTCATGAAATTGATTTAAGCCGATTTGAAGCACATTCTTGCGATATTAAATTCAGTTCTAATACGTTGCATATTAAAAATATAACTAATTTTTCGCAAATATTTTTTAACGAAACCCTTAATATTTATCCTAAATTAATATTTAATTTCAATATTTTCATTATTTTAGTAATACTAAATTACTTACTTATATACAAATTAACATCGTATCTTGCGAATTTTAAAAGTATTGATAAAATTTCGAGAATTGATATTTTATTTTTATTATCATTTTTTATAATTTTAATAATTCCATCTTTAAAAATGAATGATTATTTATATATACCGTATGAAAGACGTAAAGCTGCACCTTTTCCGAAATTTATCAATAATAATATTATTAACTTTAAATTTGGAGAAGATTTCAATAATTGGTATTCCGATAGATTTATGGAGAGAGAGCAGGTAATTTATACATATAACGAAATAAGAAAAATACTAACATATAGAATTTATAACCAAGGTTCATTATATTTCAACAAAAAGAACAAATGGGCATTTGATCCTTGTTGGATCGAAAACGGACATGTAGAAGATTTTTCACCGATTTTGGCGAATATAAAAAGGCTGAACGAATTTTGTGACAAGCACAATATAAAACTGTATATTATGGTTGCTCCGGTCAAACCACAAATTTATCTGGAAGCTACATATCCATACAAATTGAAATACAATGACTCAGAAGAATTTGAAAAACTCATCAATACACAAGTGCGATCGAATCTTGTTACCTATCCGTACGAGGGCATAAAAAATGCCTCCAAATCCGATTACACATTCTCAAAAGGGGATCCACATTGGATTGAATACGGAGCTTTTATCGGATATCAAGAATTAATGAAAAATATAAAACAGGATTTCCCAAATTTAAAAACACTTAACGACAGCGACTTTATCAAAAGCCGACGAAAAGAAGTACGAACAGATTTTCCGGGTAACATTTTTTACGAAGGTTATGAATACGCAACCATGCATATTGACATAAAGCACCTGCCTACAACTTATTTAACCTATGAACATAAACATTCTAATTTGCTTGATATGAAAATTAATGAAGCATACACGACATCCGAATCAAAATTTCCTGAAGGAAATCCGCAGAGAATGTATGTCATCGGAACATCTTTTTCCGAAAATCTCTTTTTATTCTTACGATATTCTTTTGCTGAAGTTAAAAAGGTTCGTTTTAATGGAGCAAATTCTCCTGACGTGAGAACATTCTCTCGTTTCGAAAAAGATGTTTTGAAATTCAAACCTGATATTTTGCTGATTGTTACCCAAAACGGTAGCGTAAATCGCTTTGATGAATTATACACGGAGAAAAAATAATGTTATTCAGTTCAATGAGTTTTATATTTGTATTTTTACCGATTGTTTGCTCTCTATACCTTGTGACAAGAAAAGAACTTCACAATCCGATTTTGCTTTTTGCAAGTATTATTTTTTACGCTTGGGGCGAGCCTCGTTATCTTGCGATTATGTTGCTTTCCATTTTGATTAACTATACTGGGGCAATTTGTATCGAAAAATATAAAAATCACAAAAAGCTTACACTCGGTTTGACGGTTGCGGCAAATCTCGGATTTTTGATATATTTTAAATATTTTAATTTTATTTTAAATAACATAAATTCGCTCTTTCACTCTCATTTAAACTTTATAGATGTCATAATGCCAATCGGAATTTCGTTTTATACCTTTCAAGCGATTTCGTATATTGTGGATGTTTATAGAGAAGAATGCAAAGCTCAAAGAGATATTTATAAACTTGCCTTGTTTATCTGTCTGTTTCCGCAACTTATCGCAGGGCCTATTGTAAAGTATCATGATATTGCTGAACAAATCGACTCAAGAGAGGTTAATTTTGAAAAAGTTAACCTTGGGGTTAAACGCTTTATAATCGGGCTTTCAAAAAAAATGCTTATCGCAAACACTCTCGGAGCAGTTGCCGACAAAATTTTTACTCAAGCCCCAGACACATTCAGTCCGCTTGTTGCGTGGATTGGAAGTATTGCATACAGTTTTCAAATCTTTTATGACTTTTCAGGATATTCAGATATGGCAATAGGACTCGGGCTTATTTTCGGGTTCAAATTTTTAGAAAACTTCAATTATCCATACATCTCAAAATCCATCACGGAATTTTGGCGGAGATGGCACATTTCACTTTCTACATGGTTCAAACAATATTTATATATTCCGCTCGGCGGGAACAGAATTTCACCAAAACGTACTTATATAAATCTCGCAATCGTCTTTCTTTTTACGGGTTTCTGGCATGGAGCAAGTTGGAATTTTATCTTTTGGGGACTTTGGAACGGCTTTTTTATAATTTTAGAAAAAGCTACCGGTTGGCACAAAGATACCGATAAGCCTTGGATAAATTTTCTAAAACACCTTTACACAATATTTATTTTTGTAATCGGTTGGGTATTCTTTAGAGCCGATAATTTACATTATGCCGTTACATATATCGCAAATATGTTCGGATGTGTGAAAGTTCACGATGAATTATATTATTTGAATTACTATGGAGATTCAATCGAAATAATAACTTTATTTGTTGCAATTCTTTGTGCAATGCCGATATTTTCAAAAATTTTAGAAATAAAAAAAGAACAAAAACTGTTAAAAATCTTTATAAACATTTGGTTATTGTTCCTGTTTATCTTATCCACAGCAGCGATTGCCTCATCAACTTACAACCCGTTTATCTATTTTAGATTTTAACCATAATAAAAATTAATATGTTTTTGGTAATATATTTATTATGAATAGATTTTTGGAATTACAGATAGATTATTTACTTATTTTACAAAATTTTAGAGAAATTACACATGGTATTTTTGACAACCTTTTTGGCTTTATTACCCAATTTGGGGAATAT
>ONYB01000043.1 GCA_900321895.1 uncultured Brachyspira sp. | reverse complement strand
TCTTCGACGATGCGACCCCTACGTTGCTTCGCTCCTCAGGGTGACATGACTTTAAAAGTCCCTTCACGCTTCACCCTTCACACCTCACTTTGTAACGGACTTATCGCCCTATCGCCAGAAAAGGTGAAGACGCTTTCGCTTGTTCTACAAAATATCTACTCCTTATTTAATTCCTTTCAAAGCTTGCTTTAGTCGGGTAAGTTTTGCTTTGTTCGTCCCTATTCCGCACAAAAGCATTGTTGATTTGGAGTTGGTGCGTTCGTCTTCTATATTATATTTATCATACAAAATCTCGGAAAGTTCTTCGCCTGTGTAGTTAGGGTGTTTTACAAGAATTTTTGTCGCATCATCCCCGAAAAATTCACAGTTTCCGCATTCTTCTTTCAATGCCTTAATCTCAGAAATCAGTGTTTCTATTTCCCTTCTGCCTTTTTGGGAGTTCAAATAGTTGATGTTTTTTTCAATAGATGCCAAAAGCGGGTACGACGGCGAGGTGGTGTTAATCATTCTCAATGCAGGTTTTACATCAACTTCGCAGTTGCAGTGCAAAAGTGCTGTCGGGTTCAAGCCACCTGCTGTTTTATGCAAAGATTGAATTGTAAAATCTGCAATTTTGACCGAGCTTTTCGGCAAATTCTCCGAAAACGGGTACAATGCTCCGTGTGCCTCATCTACAATTAAGTACGCTCCGTATTTTTCGCAGACTTTTTTAATTTCTCGAATAGGCGAAACAATCCCTTCATAACTCGGTGAAGTCACAAGGACAGCCTTAATTCCACGGTCTTTCAAGTATTTTTCAATTATTTCAGGGGTCGTTTTGTCGTAAATGTCCCATTCTTCAATCTTTTCCAAATCGTAAAAAACAGGAATTCCGCCTGCAAGTTTTACCGCATTCAAATGACAAGGGTGTGCATTTTTCCACAATAGAACTTTTTCACCTGAATTTACGCACGACAAAACCGCACCGATAATTCCGCTTGTTGAACCGTTTGTCAAAAATGAAGTCGATTTTGTTCCATAAATTTTAGTGGCTTTTGACTCCGCCTTGCTAAGTGCAGTTTCAGGGTCGTGAGCTTCTGTTTCCGAGATATCATATTTGTAAAAGTTTCTCAATTTGTGAAAGATAAAAAATCCCTGAGCATGCGAAGGGGTTGTAAATAACGTTTTTCGACATGTCTTTTTTAATAGGTTAACTAAGCTCATATTCCCTCATAAAGCCACTTTCGGCGGTTATTTATTCTTAATTTCGATATTTCTTTTTGTACAATACTGGATGAGTTCCATTTTGTTACGGTTGTTGTCGTAAACAAAACGTCCCGAGTGTGTATATATACCGTTGTTGCCTTTTTCAATTCTGATAGGTGAATAGTTGCAGGTAACATTAATATTTTCAGACAGCGGAAGGGTAACGGCATATTCAGCTTCAATATTGATATTCTCGGTGGTTTTGAATTTCATACCGCCTGCCGAGATATCAAGAGTTGAAATCTTGTAAGAATTGTCGCCGTTTTTGAGTTCCAAATCGTGAACGTATTTTACACGAGTAAACTGTCTTCTTTGCAAAAATTTGTGCTTTGCAGGGCTTGCAACAAAAATCGTCTTGCCCTGAATATCTTTTGGAAATGAGTCGAAATACAGTGTACCATTTGAAGTTTCTATATAAAATTCGCAGTATGTGTTCTTTAAAACTCCGTCAGGCTCGTATTCAAGTTCAAGCGTAAATCCGTCAGGCTTAACCTCTGTGATTGTACCTTTATTTGCAAATTTAAAATTTGCCGGAACCATTATAACGTGCTGATTTTTTTCAACTAATTCTCTCATTTCAATACCTTTCAAATCTAATATATGCCCTGATTATAATATATTTTCCGCATAATTGCAAATCGTTAAGCAAAAATTCACATCTTTATCTCGATATAAAGATTATGTAAGGAAATCAGTATTGAGGTGTATTTTGAATTATAATAAGAACATAGGTTAGAAGAAAAAGAATTGGAGATAAAAATGGATACAGTTAATGAAATTCTTACAGAGTTAGAACATGCAGACAACACTACGAAAAATGTTTTGGAAAACAAATTGGTAGATTGTGGAAAAGACGCACTTCCTGTTTTGGTTGACCAACTTCAAGTCGTTAAGGGTGTAAAAAGAGGCGTTGTTGCTATGACTTTGATCAGAATTGGTGATGCTTCCATTAAATATCTTGAAAAAGCTGCTCATGACAACAAAGATTTTGAATGGGTCGCAGAATATTTAATCAGAGAAATCAAAGGCGAAATGGCTGCTTAGTTCTCAAAGTTTAATAATAATTTATAAAAGGGTTCTTTTTAAAAGAACTCTTTTTTTGTGGTAAAATAAAACGCATGGGGAAGAAAATTTTATTTTATTTTACGTTATTTTTGTTTGTACTCGCAATTTGTCTGAATGCGGACAAGTTTGACTATGACCTGTGGGCAAGGCTTATCGCAGGTATGGGTGTTGTTGACGGTGGTCATGTTTTGAAGGCTGATTTCTTGTCTTACACGCCTGTTCATGTTTGGTATGACCATGAATGGGGTTCGGGCGTAGTATTTTATCTGTTTTTGAAATACTTTGGACCATTCAGTCTGATAATTCTTGAATGGCTGTTATATTCGGGAATTTTTGTGGTGATTTCTAGGATTATAAAAATTAGAGAACAGGCTTCGCCATACAATATTTTGTTTTATATTTTTCCGATAATGGCGTTGGTGGAAAACTTTAACAATCCCGTCAGATGTCATTTGTTTAGCTTTTTCTTGTTTACTCTATTTATTTACTTTTTGGAATATGCAAGGAAGAGGGGCAAAAATTTCGGCTTGTGGCTAATTCCGCCGATAGTTATTATTTGGACAAACACGCATGGCGGTGTCGTGTCGGGCATTGGCTTGCTTTTGATGTATGCTGTCGGCGAATTCCTCAACAGAAAACCGTTTAAAAAATATCTGATAACATTTGCGGTGTCAGCTCCTTTGACGCTGATTAACCCATGGGGTTTTGATTATGTGAAATTTTTGCTTATGGCAAATACCATGAAACGTCCCGATATTATTGAATGGTGGGGAATTTTCTCAAAGTTTCACATGTTCAAACAGATTATGTTTAAACTGTTCATGCTTGGCGTAATTGTGATTGAGGGTGCGAAGTTTGTTAAAATTTCAAAAACTGCCGAAAATCTAAAAACTTGGTACAAAAATCTCGACAAAACAAAGATTATTTTGCTCTTGTCGACTGCGTATTTAGCGGTTAAGCATGTAAAACTTTTGCCGTTTTTTGTTATTACAGGAACGATTTTCGGGTATGAAGATTTCTTTAAACTTATCAAAAACTCAAAACTTCCTAAAATTAAAGAAGGAATTATATATACGGCGATTTTAGTAATTTCGTTGCTTCCGCTCTGTGTAAAAAAATACAAAATTCCGCTAAATACTTCGGTTTATCCTGTTAAAGAGGTTGAATTTATAAAAATCAATAATTTGAAAGGTAATATTTTGGCAAACTTCGGGCTCGGAAGCTTTGTTTCGTACAAATTGTACCCGAATAACCTGATTTTTATGGACGGAAGATATGAGGAAGTATATTTTGATTATATGGTTCCTTTGTTGAAAAAATTCTGTCTTGTGTTGCCGGGATGGTACGAAATTTACGAAAAATTTCCGCCTGATATTATTTTGATTGAGGATGTCTACCCTGTATTTGCAGCTTTGGACAAGTCTGAGGAATGGGTAAAAGTTTATAAAGGTGAGCATTTTGGAGTTTTTGTACCGAGAACAAAGGTAAAAAAATCGTATAAATTGCCACCTGATGACAGAAATTATTACCTTAAAACGTTATTTGATACTGATATAAAATTTGAAAAATAAGAGTATAATAAATCTATGACAGAAAATAAATCATTTAAATATGCTTGTTTATTCGGTGGCGGAGCTATTAGAGGGGCTGCTTACTGTGGCACGGTAAAGGCTATGACAGAACTCGGAATTGAGCCTGAAATCGTAGCGGGTTCGTCTGTCGGGTCAATTATAGCGGGGCTTTTGGCAGTCGGTTACAACGCAAAAGAGTTGAAAGAAATCTTTTTGCAGGTAAATTTTGAACTCTTTAAAGATTTGCAATTCGCTCTCGGACCTCAGTTTGCCTTGAGTAAAGGTGAAGTTTTTCTTGATTGGATAAGAGATTTAATTGAGAAGAAATTCTATGGCGAAACCTATAAAAAAGGCTCGCACAAGGCTGTTACCTTCAATGAT
>ONYB01000109.1 GCA_900321895.1 uncultured Brachyspira sp. | reverse complement strand
TGTGGATAAAAAGCTAAATACTGAGGCATAAATATTGTCAGTTTAGTAAGTCGTGTTCTGTGTAATTTGCCGAACACGACTTGCCTTTTTGCCCAAAAACTACAAATCCTCAAACCCTGGGGAAGTTGCAGGAAGATTCTTGTAGCCAGGGTTTGAATGCACCGTTTTTTTGATGTATTTATTTGAGTAGTTGCCCTTTTCAAACAGTTTTTTTAGAGTGTTTTCTCGAGTAACAAGCGGGTGAAGGTTTTCGTCGCTTTCAGGGTAGTTCTCCAAAATTTCGCACCAAACTGAGGCTTCCATTGTCCAAGCGTAGGTTTCTTCCGCAAGAGAGTTGTACTCGTCTTGGTGAAGTGCCTCGTGCGACAACAGTGCCGCAAGTGCCCCCGGAGGTGCATCTTTGTGGCGTGGGTTTATGAAAATAAACAAGTTTTTGCCTTTTTTCCAGCCCAATGCGTCAAAGGAGGCATATTCGGGGCTGATTGTGCTAAGGTCTTTAAACTCAATTTTGACGGGCTTTTGGGATAAATTGTTTCCTAAAATAGCCTTTCTTGAAAACTCGCCGTTCGTTCCTCTCAACATATCCAATGCTACGTAAAAAATAAAATCTTTGCCGACAACTTTGTATTCAGGGGTAATTCTTTCAATATATTTTGCGTCATATTTTTTCGGAAAGTTTTTCGGAACAACTACTTCTTCCGTCTTTTTGCCGATTGCAAAAACCGGAGCCGTGGCTAAAATTTGTGCAGCCATAAGCGTACATAATATCTTTTTCACTCTCATATCCTTAATCTCCTCTTTTTCATTCGGCTTTTGCAAGTCTGCTTTGCCGTGTATTAAATATTATAATTATATATTTTCTCACGGCAAATTTTTTTGATTTTATTTGCTCTTTCTGGAAAGTGTGGCAAGCTCTTTGTAAATAATTTGGTATTCGGTTGAATGCTCAATGCTTTCTGCCTCTTTGATGTACTCAAAAGCTGTTTTCAGGTCGTTTTTTGCCCTGTAAATGTTGCTCATTTCCGCATAATACTTGGCATTGTTGACATCAGAAGTGATTGCCCGCTTCATACATTCAATAGCTTCATCAAAATCATTTTCTTTTTCTCTGGCAAGTGCAAGGTAGTAGTAGCCATCCCCACAGTTTATGTCGAGCGAAAGTGCCTCTTGTGCATATTCTTTTGTTAAGTCTATATCCCCTTTTAAATATGCTGCATTTGCACCTACGATGTAGGCATAGATGTATCTTTCGTTCTTTTCTATAACTTCTTTTGCAAGCTCTAGAGCTTTGTCGTATCGCTTTTCTTTGACGTAAACCTCTGCCAAATCACTCAAGTAGCTTAGATTTTCAGGCGATTTGTCAATGACATCTTTAATTGTTTTGGCAGCTTTTTCGTACATATTGAGTTCTTTGTAAACTTTTCCGAGCGAAATAAGCGTGAAGTTGTCCTCGTTGCCTTCTTTTACATTTTCTTCAAGTATTTCTTTGCTGCCGAGATAATCTTTTTTCTGCAATTTTAATAAAGCCAAAAGAACTCGTGCTTGCGAGTGTTTCGGGTTTTGCGAAAGAATATTTTCAACAATATTTTTTGTCTTGTCAAATTCTTTCATCTCAAAATAGAGGTAAGCAAGTGAATACTTGAAGTCGAGGTTTTCCGGAGCATTGGCGATTGCTTTTTTGTAAGCGTCAACTGCCTCTTGTTGCCAACCGTTGAAAAAGTATGCGTTTGCAAGGTTGTAGTAGTAAATCGCATTAGTTTTTACAAGGTTTGCAGCTTTGGAAAAATCTTTTATTGCTTCTACAAAATTCATTTCATCAAGTGCGAAAAGCCCTTTGTAATTCAAGATTTCAGGGTCTTGAACATTCTTGTCAAAAGAGTCAAAAATTTCTTTGGATTTTTCAAGATTGTTTTCGTCAAAATAAATTTTGCCCAAAAGAATTTTTGCCTGACGGTTTTCAGAATTTTCTACGTCGATTGTTGTCAAAACTTCTTTGGCTTTTTCTATTTTTTTGTTTTGGTAAAGTGCGTTAGCACACTCATAACGACAATTTGTACTTATTTCACCGTTTTGCAAAACTTTTTCGATTTCGTCAATTTCCCCTGATTTGCCGTAAAGGTTCACCAGTCTTGAAAAATCTTCCTCTTCTTTTGTAATTTCATAAACTTTTTTTGCGTTTATTGTTGCTTCAGAGAGAAGATTTTCTCTTTCTTGAATTTTTGAGAGAACTTTTAAGGACGGAACGTGGTTTTCGTCGTTTTCTAACACCCTTTCCAGGTATTGTTTTGCACGTTCGTAGTTGTGCAGAAGAAAGTACAATTCCCCTACTTGAAACAATATTTCAAGGTTTTCTGACTCAATTTCAAGGGCTTTGTAGAGCATTTCAATAGCTTGCTTGTAGCAATTTTGAGATTTTAATTCAAAAGCTCTTTTTATATAAGACACGATTTCGTCATTTTCTTGCATTATTGCTCTCCGTTTGTTGTAGTTTTTTTCGTTTTATCCTTGTTCTTGTGTTTTGTATTTGCCTGTTCGGTATCTGTGTTATTTGTGTTGTTGTTGATAATAATTAAAACTTCATCTTCGCCCGCCATTTTGAGGTTATTTCTTGCAATTTCTTCAAGGCTGGCAGTTTTTGAGAAGAATTTGATATCGGATTTAAGTTCTTTGTTTCTCAACTCTGCGTTGTCACGAACTCTCTTCATTGTGATGATTTTTGCGTTGTAAGCAATGATTTTGGAAACATTCAAGATTGCCCCAAACCCCACTTGGATAAGGCAAAACAAAAGGACAACGGTCAAAAACGAGTAGTAGAAGCCGATTTTACGCTTGTGCTTTTTAATCTTTTCGTGAGATTTTACGGCAAGCGGAGGCTTCTGCACTTTTTGCGGTGCGGGTGTCGGTACATTTGGAATATTTACGCCATTGTCATTGTTTTCCAAAACAATCTCCTTAATCGTGATATCTGATTAAATTATAGTTGAAATATAGTCGGCGTTCAATTATGTGTTGATAAATTTACAATTTAATTTTTGTGTTAAAACGGATCTGTGACCAAGTGCTTTGACTGGTTTGGTCGTAGGTTGTGCCAGCACCGAATTCCATTTTCATCTTGTCGGATTTGAGCGGGCTTACGGAGAGAACGAGTTCACCCGAGTTCCGGCGTCTTGTGACGTCTGCTGCAAAAACCTCCGAGAGCGACATGTACTTGTTGAGTTTTAATTCAGGTGCAAAGTAGAATTTGTCCGTGATAATTCCACGGGTTGTCAAATCGTTTTTTTGGTAGGCGGAACTTATTGAAAAATATTTTTTTTCATATTTTGTGAAAAAGGTAGTGGAGCGGTCAAATTCCGAGGTGTCAATTCCGCTGTCAATTTGAGTTCCGTAAGACAAGTTGCCTTTCTTTTCCATTGCGGTGAAGGATTTTGGTGAAATCGAATATTCTTCTGCCGTATAATGTCCGAATTGCTGTGTCTGCTTGATTTTTTTGCTGTAAACAAGGGTTTGAGAAGAAAATTTTTGCGGAATTCTCAAATTTAAAACGAAGTTGTTGTTGTCGTCCACCATATAGATTGTGTCGGCATTGTCCTCGTATTCCGCATAACCCTTGACCGGAGCTTGTACGTCCTCGGGTTTTTGCAACGTAATCTCACTTTCCTCATCCGTGTCAGAAGTTTCAGTCGCTTCTGCATTTTCTTTAGCAGTTTTTGATGCTTTCTTGTCTTTTTTAGAAATTTTTGTGGTTGTTTCTTGAGAAGAGGAGTCGTCATCGTCAGGAATTTGCCAAATAAATACGTTCGGCAATATCGGTTGACCGTCTTCCCCTTTGGTGACTTTTTCTGCTGCAAAACTTATAGAATTAGTCAGAATGCAAAAACTTATTATAACTAAAGCAACAACTCTCTTCATAACTATATTTTAAACTTTAAAATACTCAAGTCAAATTGTTATTTTTCATTAAAATTTTAATATAATAAAGTCGCAGATTTATTTGGTGTTGAAAAACTTTCATCTTCATGGTATCTTTACAGTGCCGAAATTATGGCTGTTTTGTAATTTTATAGATTAAAATAAAAATAAGAAAGAAGGATTTGAAAATGTCAGAAGTTAGAGTCAGAATTGCTCCGTCACCAAGCGGAAACCTCCACATCGGGACGGCAAGAACTGCTTTATTTAATTATTTATTTGCTAAAAAAAATAAAGGTACATTCGTTTTGAGAATTGAAGATACCGATGCTGAACGTACTAAACAAGAATATATTGACAACATTTTTGACAGCTTGAAAGCATTGGGACTTAACTGGGATGAAGGCCCTGATGTTGGCGGCCCTTACGGCCCTTATACTCAGTCAGAAAGATTTGATATCTACCCGAAATACGTTCAAGAACTTCTTGACAAAGGGTTTGCTTACGAATGTTTCTGCACTCAAGAAGAACTTGATGCTGAAAAAGAAGAAGCTGCTAAAAATAAAAAGCCTTATGTTTATACAAAAAAATGCTTGAACCTCACGGATGAAGAAAAAGCGAAACTTCGTGCAGAAGGTAAAAAACCTGCAATCAGATTTAATATTGAAAAAGCTCAAAAAGCCTTCCACGAAACTTCAATGCTTACTTTTGATGATATGGTAAAAGGCAAATTGCACATGGATACTTCACTTTTGGGCGATTTCGTTATTATGAAGTCTAACGGAACTCCAACTTACAACTTCGCCGTTGTAATTGATGATATGTTGATGAAGATTTCACACGTAATCCGTGGCGAAGATCATATTTCAAATACATTCAAACAGATTTTGATTTTTGAAGCTTTGGGAGCAGAAGTTCCGAAATTCGGACACCTTGGCATGATTTTAGCTCCGGACAGAAGCAAACTTTCAAAACGTCACGGTGCTACAGCTGTTTCTGAATTTGTTGAAAAAGGATACTTGACTGAGGCTCTTATCAACTTTGTTGCTCTTCTTGGTTGGGCTCCGTCTGACGGAAAAGAAATCAAAACTGTTGATGAAATTGCTCAGGATTTCAGAATTAACGAAATCTCTTCTTCAAACTCAATTTTTGAATACGACAAATTGAACTGGATGAACAGCCATTACATCAAAATGCTTTCTATTCCTGAATTGAAGGAAAGATTGAAACCGTATTTGAAAAAATATGATTTGAGCGAATTGACTGACGCTCAATACACAAGAATGGTTGAAGTTACTTATGAACCGTTGACTTTGCTTTCAGATATTACAGACGCTGTTCCGTATTTCTTTGGCGAAGATGTTGTGATTGAAGACAAAGCGAAAGAAGTTCTTGAAACAGAAACTTCTCAAGAAGTTTTGAAATCCTTCATGGAACAAGCTAAAGATTGGGAATGGACTGAAGAAAATCTTCACGAAAAACTTGAAGCTTTCCGTGGTGAATTCAAGGCGAAAGGTATTAAGCCGAAAGTTACTATGTGGGCTATCAGAGCTGCTGTTACAGGTAGAACTTGCGGTGCTGATATGACCGCAATCCTTGCAATTATCGGCAAAGACAAAACCTTCCACCGTGTAAGCGAAGTTATTAAACAAGCAGTGTAGCCTGATTTCAAAAGAATTAAAAAGACCGTCAATTTAGGCGGTCTTTTTCCGTTGAAAAAGTTCTCCACTAAATACCTTAACTACTAAAAAAGTATATTGATTATATAATTTTATTGGTGTTAAATATTCGTATGAGAAGAAAAGAGTTAGTAATATTTTTATCGGTTGTATTGGCATTGATTGGCATGAATGTGCTTGTCATGAAGGTCAACAATCCGCTTTACGAAACGAACGAGGAACTCGTTAATAAAGAATATGTTTCCTCTCAAAAACTTTTTGATGAGGTTTGGGGTGAGGTAAAGAATAACTACTACGATTCGACCCTCAATCACCAGTCGTGGGCTCATTGGAAAGAGCACTACAGAGGCAAAATTAAGACCGATGAGGATGTAAAAGTTGCTGTCGATACAATGCTCGCAAGTCTTGATGACCCGTATTCAAGGTATATGACAAAACAAGAATATTCCGATCAAAATACATCAATCAGTTCAAAAATTTCAGGAATTGGGGTGAATATTTCAACTGTTGCGGGTAAAGTTCATATAATAAACGTAATTGACGGAACTCCGGCTCAGGCTGCGAATTTGCAGGCAGGTGATATAATTTTGGACATTGATGGCAAGGACGCCAACGGCTTATCGGTGTCAGAGGTCGCAAATCTTGTCAGAGGCCCTGAAAATACCTTTGTAACCCTTACTATAAAAAGAAATAATGACAAGTTTGTAAAAAAAGTTGTCCGAAAAGAAATAAAAATTAAATCGGTGAAAAGTTCGATAGATAAAAACCTCGGATATATTCAGATTTCAAGTTTTATCGGCTCAACTACTCCGAATGAATTCTTGGAGGCATTAGAAAAAACTAAGAAAACCGACGGGTTGATTATCGACTTGAGAGGAAATACCGGCGGGCTTTTGCCAAACGCAGTGTTTATTGCAAATCTTTTTATTCAGCAAGGCAAAATTGTTAGTATTGTAGGACGAAACGGTTACAGATACGACATTCAGGCTCAAGATACCGAGTTTGGAATTTCAAAACCGCTTGTGGTTCTTGTTGACGGAGGATCAGCTTCTGCAAGTGAAATTCTTTCAGGTGCTCTGAAGGATTACCATAAGGCAAAGCTTGTCGGGACAAAAACCTTCGGAAAAGGCATGGTTCAAAAAATTATTCCGCTCCCGAACGAAACAGGTTTGAATTTAACTGTCGCAAAATATCTGACCCCTGCCGGTATTGATATTAATAAAAAGGGAATTCAGCCTGATATAACGGTTAATTTCACCCTGAACGACATGAAAAATAACAATGATGTTCAACTGAATATGGCGAAAAAAGTTTTGAACCAAACGATTGAAGAGTCAAAACTGACCAAAGCTCACTAGGGTTAAATAACAAAAGCGGGATTGCGAAGCAATCCCGCTTTTGTTTAAAACTAAAACTTTTTTAGTAACCTATCGCCCAATTAATATGAGATGATGCGGTTTTCTTTTCGCTTGCCGGAGTCATTGCCGTGGAGGCAACGGCAGGAACTTCAATAACTTTTGCGGCTTTTTGGAGCAGGTTATATTGAACCATTTTGTTGTCGACATTGTTGAAAGATTTTAGTCTGTCGAGGTTGTTTTGTAATTCTGCATTTTCGTCATTTAAAGCGGTTACTTGACGGCTCAAAGTGTTCAGCGTAATTTCGTTGGACATTTCAAAGTAATAGCTAACGAAAGCTACGACGATGAACACGCCGAGAATTGCACATAAAGTTTTATTTACTTTTCTTATAGCCATTTCTTTTACCGAATTCTCCTTGTGAAAGTACCCTTCAATTACTGCTGTTTCGTATACCGAATTTTGTACCTGTTCTTCTTCAACATAAGAATAATCATATTCTTCTCTTACTCTAGCTGTATTCAACTTTTTTCCCCAATATTACCAGTTATATCCCAAACCTTTTAGTTAATACATCTTGCGACTCTTAACTTAGCACTTCTTGATGGCGGATTCTCCTTTACTTCCCGTTCTGTCGCCATAAGAGGTTTTTTGTTTACAAGTTCCAACTTTGGTGGCGGGCATGTGCAAATCATTTGATTTTTTTCGCAATGACAGCGTGCCGAGTGGTACTTGAACAAGTTTTTCACTATTCTGTCCTCCAGAGAGTGAAAACTTATTACACTTATTATAGCACCAACCTCCAGTAAATCCAACACATCATTTAATGTATTTTTTACATTTTGTAACTCTTGGTTTACTTCGATACGAATAGCTTGAAATACTCTTGTTGCGGGATGCACAGACGATTTGATGTGCGGAGTGCAGTGCACGATTAGGTCTGCGAGCTCTGTGGTGGTCTTAATCGGCGATTTACGGCGTTCTTCGACTATTTTTTTTGCAATGCGTTTGGAAAATCTTTCCTCCCCGTATTCAGAGAATATTCTGACCAAATCGCTTTCAGAATAGGTGTTTACGACGTCGTAAGCTGAAAAATCTGCGTCTTGATTAAATCGCATGTCAAGCGGAGCTTCTTTAGAAAAAGAAAACCCACGTTCACCTTTGTTGAATTGATGATAAGACGCACCGAGGTCGAAAAGCACGCCTCCCGTGATTTTTTCGATACCAAGGTCATGTAAAACTTTCTTAATATTTACATAAGAATTTTTTACTATTGTTAAGTTTTTGTAATCTTTTAACCGTTCACTTGCCGCTTCAATCGCATCCTCGTCGATATCAAAAGCAATAAGGCGACCGTCAGGCTGAATTCTTTTCAGAATAAGTTCGCTGTGTCCGCCACCACCGAGAGTGCAGTCAACGTATATCTTGCCGTTTTCGCAATTAAGAGCGTCAACGGCTTCGTTTTTCATAACTGTATAATGCTTAAATTCCATACAAGAATTTTAGCATAAAATTAGTTTTGCAGTTTAATTTTCTCCGATTTTGTTGCAGAAATCTAAGTTAGACCAAAAAACCGTCCAATCCGCTGTTGTCGAAAATTTCTAAAAACTTGTTGTAGGTGTACATTTGGGCGTTTTCAGGATTGTTAGCGTCGACAACGGAAACAGTTTTACTTCTTTTGCCGTCAATAGCCTCAATGAGCTCGTCCATATTGTAGAGCGAATCTTCGTCTTTGCTTGAGATAAATAAAATTTCGTTGTTTTTCATAAAAAATACTCCAAAATTTTTAATACATCTTATTTTCTAAACCCGTCAAAGCCCATTTTGTCATACACTTGCAAGAATTTTGGGTAAGTGTAGATTTCGGTATTTTCGGGTTTGTTTTCGTCCATAACAACAATTCTGCCGGTTTTGGCTTTGGCATCCAATTTTGAGATAAAGTTAACGATAGATGTCATAAACGAATTGTTGGAAAGATCGCCGATTGTCACATTTTTCACAAAGTGAAAATCTTTTTCGTCAAAAGTATTAGCAAGTTCCATAATGTACTCCTTTGAGACTATAATGCCTTCGACTTTATTTACGGCAGGCTTCACCAAAAACTTTAATCTTTTTGGTTGATTGTTAAAGAAAGTTTACATTACTTTTAGGTGATAGGGAATTTTAGTGAAGGGTGAAGGGTTCTTTATGTTCGCTTTGCTCAATAGTAGTTTTGGTGTAACGCACCCGATTTGAACCTATTCACCTATTAACCTATTTATTTATTTATTCACTTCTCTTTTAAAAACATGTCACCTTGAGGAGCGAAGCGACGTAAATTTCACTTTTCCCTAAAATACCAACATTTGCCAATCTTTTGCTACGTTATCCAAAATGGTTTTTGTCGGAGCTTTGTCCAACAAAATTTCTTGAACTGCGGTATTTACCAAATTATTTATATCCTTTTGGTTGCGATTTACTCTCATAACAGGTTGAACATGATTAAGCTGTTTTGCGCTGATAACACGAGCTTTTGCCATTAAGTCACCCTCATCGTATTTTGTATAAAAATCGTCGCGTAAAGTCTTTTGGTTCGTTGCTATTACATTTGTCAGTTTTGCAAGCTCAAGCTGATTTTCCGAATTCGTCAAAAACAGAGCAAATTTGAGGGCTGCGTCTTTATGTGGAGCTTTTAGCGGAATAACAAAATTCATAAGCGAAAAATCATTTTGCCCGAGTTCACCCGTAATTTGTGGTGCAACATCCGTGTTTTGATATGTCGAAGGTGCATTTTCTTTTATCATATTCAAAAAATTTGCCCCTGCTTGGAAAAGTACAATGTTTTCAGACATGTATTTTTCAAGAGCCTCCCTGTGAGTTTGAGTAATTGACTCTTTTGGGATGAGATTTTTTACATAAAGCCCTTTGTAAAACTCAAAAACCTCGACAGATTTTTCGGAATTTATATTTTCCCAACCATTAACCCCATATTTATTAAGGATTTTCAGCATTGTGTCATTTTCCGTAATGTTTGGCAAAAATACGTATGCTCCTGTCTTTTCTTTGATTTGCGGTGCGATTTTGGCAATTTCCTCGTAAGTTTTCGGAACCTCTGCACCTGCCTTTTTCAACAATTCTTTATTAAAAATAGTGACCGCAGAAGTCGCATACCAAGGCAGTGAATATAATTTACCGTTATATTTAAGAGAATTCGCGATTTCCGGAACAAAATCCTTAGCAGCATTTTGCGGAATTTCATAAAGTGCCCCTTTTTGAGCAAGAGTTGCTGAAAAATCAGGGTTTAAGTTAATTAAATCCGGCGGATTATCACTCAAAACCGAAGCCAAAGTTCGTTTTTCACCTTCTGAAAACGGAACATCAATCCATTTTATCTTAATTTCGGGGTTTTGAGCTTCAAATTCAGAAATAACACCATTCATATAATCTGAAAAGTCACTCATTTGAAGTGTCCAAAAAATTACTTCATTTTGCGAAGATTTTTCTTTTTTTAGGCTTGAAAATATCCACAAAACAGCTGAAATACAGATTATCGTTGTGATTAGGATTGTTAAAAGTTTTTTCATTTTTCCCCTCTTGCTAAATCTTTGAAAAGTTGTGATTTAATGCTACAATTATACTATGAATAATCTTTTTACGGAACTGGAAAATCAAAATAAACAAATTCCATTGGCGGAAATTCTTCGTCCAAAGACTCTTGAGGAGTTTTTGGGGCAGAGTAATGTTGTTTCGCCAAACAGCCCGATTTTAAATTTGTTAAAAACACAAAGACTTTTTTCCATGATTTTTTGGGGTACTCCGGGGTGTGGCAAAACCACTTTGGCAAGGCTTATTGCTACACGAATTAATGCAAATTTTATAGAGATTTCTGCCGTAACATCCGGTGTTAAAGATATTAAAGACGCGGTCGAAAGTGCAAAAATGGCACTCAGAAGCGGAGTTAAGACCATACTTTTTATAGATGAAATTCACAGATATTCCAAAACCCAACAAGATGCACTTTTACCACACTTGGAAAACGGAACTCTGTTTTTGATAGGTTCGACAACAGAAAACCCGTCGTTTCAGGTTGTGCCGGCTCTTTTGTCGAGGGTTCAGGTCGTAAGGCTCAATTCTATTGATGATGAGAGCATGCAAAAGATTATTATGCGAGGGTTTTCGTATCTTGCAAAACATTATGTGCCTATGGATTGCGAGGGCGGGGTATTAGATTTTATAGTAAATCTCGCTCGAGGAGATGCCAGATATGGATTGAACGTAGTGGAAAACGCATACTTCGCAAGTGATTTAATCAACGGAAGAAGAAATTTAACCGTCAAAATTATTGAAGAAATTTGCCAAAAAAGAAATACAAGATATTCGCAACAAGAACATTATGACTGTGCTTCAGCTTTTCAAAAAAGCTTAAGAGGCTCAGATGCCGACGCCGCAATTTATTATCTTGCAAAAATGATTGCAGCGGGTGAAGATCCGAGATTTATTGCAAGACGTCTGATTGTATGTGCGGCAGAAGATGTCGGAAATGCCGATCCTATGGCGGTTCAGGTTGCCGTCAATGCTCATCGTGCCGTGGAACTTTTAGGAATGCCGGAAGGTCGAATTCCTCTTGCTCAAGCCGTTATTTATGTTGCAAAAGCCCCTAAATCAAACAGTGCTATTTGTGCTATTGATAAAGCCTTGGCCGATATTGATAGTGGAAATGATTTTCCGCCGCCTATGCATTTGAGAGATGCTCATTATAACGATGCCTACAAATACGGATTTGGTGTAGGATACGTATATTCACACGATGCTCCGAATGTTTACCAACAATTTTTGCCGGACGAACTCGTTAACAAAAAATACGTAGAATAAGACTTTATGATATAAGATTGAGCGGATTTGACTTATTTAATTTGCGAAGTCTTTCCAATCTTGATTTTACAAATGGTGCATTATGAGAATTAGGTTTTTTTATCAGAAATTTTCTGTAATATCGTTGTGCGTCAACTCGCATACCCAATTTTTCAAAACATTTTCCTATACCTAAATATGCACGATAATATTCAGGATTAATTTTTATTATTTGATTGAACAAAAGTGAAGCATCTTTATATTTGCCCAATTTCATCAACAATTCGGCTTTATGTTCATAACCTTTTATATATTTCGGAGAATTCTCAATTAATTTTTGAAAAATCATCAGTGCCATATCATCCTCTTCGCATGCCTGATGAGCAATTCCGAGTTGCAAAATCGCATCCGGTTTTTCTGGGTTAATTTTTATTGCCTGCACAAAACTTTTAATCGCACCACAAGGAATACCTTCTCGCAAATGACAAATCCCGAGTTCATAAAATGCTTCATAAAATTCAGGATTAACAGTTGTTGCTTTTTCAAAATATCTGATTGCTTTTTTATAATTCTCTAGATTTTTATAACAGAGTCCGAGTCCGTAATAAGAATTTGCATTTTCTCTATCTATAAGTATCGCATTTAAATAGCTTGAAATAGCTTCTCTAAACGAACTTTGCTGTCTTAGAGCATCTGCAATGTCACACAAGTTTTTCTTTTGCTGCGTGTTTTGTGAAATATATTTCCTTTTAGTTTGTGAATTAGACAAAATAACCTCTCCTGACCTTTTCTTAATTCTACTTTTTTTTTCGATTTTGATGAACAATCTAAGGATTTAGAAAATAATCAATCGTTGGATTTATTCTTTTGCTTATGGTATAACTTTACTATGAGAGTGCTTTTAATTTTGTTGATTATTTTAGGCGGTATGGCGGTACAGGCGGAATCCGACGAGGTTACGCTTGACGGAGTAAAATCGGAACAGATTGAAATCCCGAAAAAAAATATTGATATGAAAGGTTCACTTGTCCTTTCTGATGAACAGGTTATGCAAGAACTTGTCCGCCAGCAAAAAGAAAAAGATATGGAAGATATCGAAAATCTATGGAAAGGCACTGTTGACAACAATCAAGTTATCGGGTTTGCCCTAAAGAAACTGGCAACACCTGAGAGTCAACGCAGAATTCATGCTTCTTTGATGTCAAAAAC
>ONYB01000039.1 GCA_900321895.1 uncultured Brachyspira sp. | reverse complement strand
CTATTGATTTTACATTACCCAAATCACCTGATTTAAGTTTGTCTAAATCTTCAATACAAGGTGATGTGAATGGATGGTGCATTGCCATAAATCTGCCTTCTTCATCACTCCATTCAAACATAGGGAAATCAACCACCCATAATAGGGCATGTTTGCTTTCATCAATAAGATTTAACATTTTACCAAAGTGCAATCTCAATCTTCCCATAATATCGTAAACCAATTTCGGTTTGTCGGCTACGAAGAAGATAATATCACCTGCTTGAGCACCGGCTCTTTCTTGAATTTGTTTTGCCTGTTCTTCTGTCACAAATTTCAAAACAGGAGATTTTGCAGTACCGTCCTCGTTATAAATTATGTTTGCAAGAGCTTTTGCACCGAAAGAAACTGCAAGTTTTGTAATATCGTCAATATCTTTTCTTGAATATTTTGCTCCGCCCGGAATTCTGATACCACGAACGATACCACCATTTTCAAGAGTTTTCTTAACGATTTCAAAATTTGATTGAAGAATGATATCGCCGATATCAAAAAGTTCCAATCCAAAACGAGTATCAGGTTTGTCAGAACCGAATCTGTCCATTGCTTCCTGCCAAGGCATTTGAATAAACGGAGGTTTAACCTCAACTCCGGCAGCCTTAAACGTATCCACAATCAAACCTTCAACGACTTTGATAACATCTTGTTGTTCAACAAAAGACATTTCGATATCAATCTGAGTAAATTCAGGCTGTCTATCAGCACGAAGGTCTTCATCACGGAAACATTTTGCAATTTGGTAATATCTTTCAATACCGCCAACCATCAACAACTGCTTAAAAATTTGCGGAGATTGCGGCAAAGCATAAAATTTTCCTTCTTGAACTCTTGATGGAACAAGGTAATCTCTTGCACCTTCCGGAGTTGTTTTAATCAAAATCGGAGTTTCAACTTCCAAGAAATCAAGGTTGTTCATATAATTTCTTGCAGCCTGAACGATTTTATGACGCAAAACAAGCTTGTCTTTCATCGCATCACGTCTGATATCAAGGTATCTGTATTTCAAACGAACATCTTCCGAAACATTTTCGTCATCCAACACAAATGGCAAGGTTTTAGCTTCTGACAAGATTTCGATAGATTCAGGATACATTTCCACCTGACCTGTCGGGAATTTTTCATTATAGGTTTCTTCAGGTCTTCTGGAAACTTTACCTTTTACCATAATAACGTATTCTGTTCTAACTTTTTCCAAAATTTTGTGAACTTCAGGATTAATCTGCGGATTTGCAACAATCTGGAAAAATCCGCTTCTATCTCTCAATTCAACAAACAAAATTCCGCCCAAATCACGGATTGTTGATGCCCAACCTGATAAAGTGACTTCTTCATCGAGGTTGTTCAAGTTAAGTTCACCGCAATTATGCGATTTCATTCTTGTTTTTATCATCTTTTCTTCCTTTTCTAGTAAACATCTGTTACTATCTTACCAAAAACATAAAAAAGTAAACACTTATTTAAATATTTATAACAATATAGCAAAAGAGCGAGCCCGATGACCCGCTCTTTTTGGAAAAATTTTGTAAAAAATTCGCTATTTTTTGTCAAACATTTGCTTGATACCGTCAACAGAGGAAAGAATTCCTGTTGCTTCATACGGCATGTAAACAACTTTATTATTTTCTCCCGCAGTAATAGAAGTCAAAGTTTCCAAATATTTCATTGCAATCAAATATTTGTCAGGTTGCCCCTTATCTGCAAGTGCGTCGATAATTCTGTGAATTGCTTCTTTTTCGGCATCAGCTTCAATTACACGAGCTTGAGCAATACCTTCTGCCTTCAAAATAGCTGCTTGCTTTTCACCTTCTGCCTGATTAATTGCTGCTTCCTTTTGACCCTCAGCTTTCAAAATCGCAGACTTTTTCAAACCTTCTGCTTCAAGAATTGCGGCACGTCTGTCACGCTCTGCTTTCATTTGTTTTTCCATTGAGCTTTGAATATCAGCCGGCGGAATAATATCTTGAAGTTCGACACGGTTAATTTTCACACCCCACTTGTTTGTCGCTTCATCAAGAATTGCTCTCAACTCCTGATTAATCTTGTCACGAGAAACGAGTGTTTCGTCCAAATCAAGCTGACCTACGAGGTTTCTCAAATTTGTTTGCGTTAATTTTTCAATAGCGTCAGGAAGGTTTGCGATAGAATAAACAGCCTTTTTCGCATCAACAATTTGAAAATACAAAAGTGCGTTAATCGTAATCGTTACGTTATCCTTCGTAATTACATTTTGACGAGGGAAATCATAAACAGTTTCTCTCAAATCAATTCTCGGAGTTTCCTTTGTGTAAGAATATGTCGATCCGTCAAAACTTTTTTGAGAAATTTTCTTTGCAATACCTCTCGGAGCTTCCAAAATCGGGAAAATAAAATTTAAGCCCGACTCAAGCGTTTTTTCGTACTTTCCGAGGCGTTCGATAATCATAACTTCTGCCTGCTGTACAATCAAAATACCTTTTGATACATAAATAATTACACCAACAAGCAAAATCAATAAAACGATACTCATTAATCTATATCCTTTCTACGTACATAATTAAACTGTCATTTTTAACAATGCGGACTTCTTCACCGACAGGGATTTCGTCATCATTCTCGACACGAGCTTCCCAGCGTTCTTCATAAATAGTGATTACACCCGCAAACTTATTCACAGGTTTAACGACTTTAGCAATTTGTCCGATATATTCAGATTTTATACCCGTTTCTTTTTCCTTTGAACTCTTTAAAGTTTTCAGCAAAATCGGTCTTAAAATGATGATGGACAACAGTGCCAAAACCGCAAAATCTATCGTCAACACGGTTAAATCCGTCACAAACAGAGAAATTATCGCCGTAATAAATCCCGCAATAGCAAAATTGAGGAAAAACATCGACGGCAACACCATCTCAAATATAACGGAAACTATCCCCGCTATAACAAAAATTTGCCATGGAACCATAAATAACTCCTTTTATCTCTACAGAGCAATTATACCATATTTTTTACTACTTGTCCATTCCAAAGTCGAACTCAACTCTTTCTTTTTGGCGTTTAATCAAATATGCCGCAATGATTGCTGTGAGCGGAACACATGCCAGTATCGAAATACTCCCGATAAGTGCAGACAAAATTTCTGTTGCCACCTGATTGAGGTTAAAAAACTTTTGCAAATCAATATTGTTCGACAACAAAACAAGCGGAAGAGCAGAACCCAAATAAACCAAAATCAAGGTGTTTGACATAGTTCCGATAATATCTTTACCGATATTCATTCCTGATTTAAAAAGTTGGTTCACGGTGAGCTTTTTATCTGTTTCGTAAATTTCATTCACAGAACTTGCAATAGAAACTCCGGTATCCATCAACGCCCCGAGTGCGGCAATAATCATTGAGGCGGCAAGAATTCCCTTAAAACTCAAATCCGGTCTTGTAGAATACAAAAACATACTCTCTTCTCCAGCAAAACCCGTCAATCTAGCCATCCAAATTGCGGCAAGGGACATCCCTCCCGCAAAAATCAAGCTCAAACCTGTCCCGATAATTGCAGCCGAACTCTTTGAATTAAATCCGCCGACAAGATATATAGTAATAATTGTCGATAAAATTCCTACAACGACCGCTGAGACAACAGGATTGACCCCATGCAAAATAAGAGGAACAAGCACGAAAAACATCAACGAAATAGTTGCAATAATTGATACAAGGCTAAAAACGCCCTTTTTTCTGCCGATTATGACCAACAATATCATAAAAAGTGCCGCAAAAGCCTCCAAGGAATAATCCCTCTTTACATCAGCAATAAAAAAATCTACATCATCTACGGAATTAACCTCCGTATTTTTTGCATCTAAGTGCAAAACCACCTTATCACCCTTATTCAAACTGATATCGTAAGCAGGATTTCCGGTGAGCATGTTATCAAGAGTTTGAACAGTTCCTTTAAATTGTCCTGTCAAAACTTTTACTTGAACCTTTTGTTTGACATTATTTTCATTTTGCAACCCGTCTGCGACATCTTCATAAGTGACTTTTTCAACCTTTCCGACCTCTGACGGCAAGTCAGGAGTTTCCAAGGCTAAGCATGGCGAAATCAGCCCAAACAAAAGCATTACAAATAAAAAAAATTTCTTCATAACATATCCCTCTCAACAAAAAGCCTATCACAGAGAAAACATAAATTAAAGGGATTGAAGCAAAATCCAATCCCTTTTTATAACCTATTTGATTAAAGCTTGAACCTCTTTGAATTTCGGATTTTTTGCACCTTTTAACCATTCAAAAAGAGCAATCTCAACGCAAGAAACTTTTACACCATTTTGTTGCATTGCCTCAATTCCTTGCTTAAATTCGTATTTATTTCTGCTTGCACAAGCATCTTTAATTACGTAAACTTCATAGCCTTCTTCAAGCAAAGCTGCTGCGGTCTGGTGAACACAAATATGAGTTTCAATACCAAAAATTACAATCTGTTTTTTACCGTAAGAAGCAATTCTTTCTTTCATACCAGCTTCCAACAATGCATTAAAAGATGTTTTTTCAACGATTTCAGTATTTTCCGGCAAAACAGCTTTCAAAGGTTCTACGGTATTACCAAGACCTTTCGGATATTGCTCGGTCACAACGACAGGAATAGAAAGAGCATTAGCCGCACTTGCAACCTTTACAGCCTTTGAAACAACGATGTCTTTATCCAAAGCCCCGACGAGCCTTTCCTGTATATCAATAATCAAAACAAGACTATTTTCTGCGTTTAATGTGTTCATTTTTTCTCCTTTATATATCTGTAGACGTATATTCTTTTATAAATTTTTCAAATATTTCCTTCATAAATTCCGGCGTAATTTTCTTTATCGAAACCGAAAGTTCACTGTTTTCAGCACTATTCAGACCGGCATGGGCTATCGTAATTTTTACTTTTGTCAAACCTTCATAAGCCAATCTCAAAATGCTTGAATTTTTATCGTCAAAAATTCTGAAAACACTCATCTTTTCATCTGTAAACTGCTCCACTTGCGAAAATTTCAGAGCTTCGCTATATTGAGTTTGAGCGTTTTCAAAAAACGGACCAATCACTTGCTCATACTTTTTCTTAAAGACAGTTTTGAAGATTTTGAAATTCTTTTGAGGTTCAACCTCCATATCGTCAAGCCACTCGTCAGTTTCGGTCAAAGCCTTGTCACTTTCAAAAATCATGTAATTTTTATGTTCAAGTTTTGCTTCAGTCAAGGCACATTTTGCTTTTTTCAAAACCGTTGAAAAATTCTCACCTGAAATTCTCGAAATTCCAACAATTAAAGGAACATCCACCCCCAATTTTACCTGAACTCTTTCAAAGATTTCTAAAGCACCGTCAGTAGAGTTTTCACAATTAACAACGACAAATCTGTTATTTGAATTCATTCCTACAAAATCATTGTTACGAATAGAGGTTTTGAGAGCCGAAACAAACTTTTCACCATAAGTTTTCAAAAATCGTTCAGGAAGCTCGATTACACTCAATGCTCCCTTGGAAAAATCCGATTTTTCAAACAACATATCCCCGATTTCGCAAGAATGCTCCGCCTTGTAAAAACCGTATTCAGGTGAAATTGTCCCAAAAAGTTCCAAACAAGACTTGTACTCTTCGATTTTTGAGAGCAAATTACGCTTTTTTATGCAATTAACGGTTTTTATCAGTACCTCTGAAGGATCTGCCAAAAGCGTTACATAATCCTCAACGCCCTCGTCATAAGCCTCCAAAACCTTATCTCTTCCATAACTGTTCAAAAGCAAAAGAACACTGCAACCTTTCGTCTTTATATATTTAATAAGATTAAAGGTCTTTTTAAAATCCTCAAGTTCATGAACAATACAAACCTCGGGCGTTTGTGCAAACACAATATCAGGAGCGTCCTCATAATTGCAATAAGACATCTTATCGGAACTTCTCAACAAAAAAAGTTTCTGATAAAATGTCTCAATTATGCTTTTGTTATCTGTAATTAATAATATATTGCTCATTTTTTACTAAACTTGCAGGTGTTTTTTGATACACAAGAAACTTCCGCCCGCACCGAACAGAATACCAATCGCAATCATCGTAAAGATTACGATACTCTGTGCATACACAGGCGACGGAACCATAAAGAACTGGTGAACATTGTTCAAGCCATTCTCAACGAGATTAAGCGGTAATATCGCAATCAGAGCCCCGACAAAACCGTAGCATGCTCCCTGCATAATCAGCGGAAATCTGATATACCAGTTCGAAACACCCATCAACCTCATGATTTCAATTTCATCTTTTCTTGACTGAATAACGAGCTGAATTGTGTTGTTAATAATCGTTACCGTCAAAATACCCATAATTATTATAACAACAATAGTTATTGTGTTAACAACATGGTTCAACATTTGGATTTTTTTTGCCAACTCTTGAGCGTAACTCATATCCTCAACCACAGACTTCAAACCTTTGATATTTTTAAACACTGTCTGGATATTTTCAGGCGAATCCACCTTTACGTGCAAAGTATCAGGCAACGGGTTTGATATATCAGGCAAGCTCATTTCTCGTTTCAAATTTGTCCAAGAAACATCCTTCGGAATAATTTTTACACTTTCAACATGCTCAAATTCCTTAATTCTGTTCTTTGCAACATTTGTATCAGTACCGTTTTTCAAGTAAACAGAGATTTCCAAAACGTTACCCAACTCGTGAGCAAACGAAGAAATCGACATCGCACTTCTGAAAAAAGCTCCGAAAATCGTCAAAATTGCCGCCATAGTCGTAATAATGACAAGGTTTACAATTCCCGTTCTTTTTATATCGTAAAAAGTTTCCATGCCCAATCTGTAGAGTATTCTCAACTCGCAAAGCCAGTCTTTAGGCATGTATTTTTTCACTTTTTTCTTTATTTTTAATTTTGAATCATTCATAAGTACCTGCTTGTATATCTCTTACAACTTCGCCTTTATCAAGCGTAATTACTCTTTTCCTAAAATAATCAACCATTGCACTGTCGTGGGTTGAAACGATTACCGTAATACCTCTTTGGTTAATCTGTTCCAAAATCTGCATGATTTCCATAGAGTTTTTCGGGTCAAGGTTTCCTGTAGGTTCATCCGCAATCAAAAGCGGAGGTCCGTTTACGATAGCTCTTGCAATACCAACTCTCTGCTGTTCACCACCTGAAAGCTCCGCAGGTGTTGCGTGCATTTTGTTGTACAAGCCGACAATTTTCAAAGCTCCAGTAACCCTTGCATTAATTTCTCTTGAACTTATACCCAATGTACGAATTACATAAGCAACATTGTCATAAACGCTCATATTCTGTAAAAGTTTATAATCCTGAAAAACGATACCCATACATCTTCTCAAATTCGGGATTTTGTCGTTTGAAAGGCTTGCAATATTAATACCGCCGATTGTAACAGTACCGCTTGTAGGTTCTTCTTCGTGGTAAAGAAGTTTCATCAGGGTAGATTTTCCTGCCCCCGAAGCCCCTACAATAAAGACGAACTCGCCTGACATAATGTCCAAATTGACATTTTTCAGAGCATAACTGTTATTCTTGTATTTTTTTGTAACCGATCTGAATTGAATCATATAAAATTAGTCCTTATTTTTTGTTTTGACGATTTTCGTCTATTGTTTTTCTGATACTTTCAGTAAGTTTTTTAGAAGAAAGCCCGTAGAAATCTAACAGCAAATCACTGTTTCCGCTCTGCCCGAAGGTATCATTAACACCTATTCTGTGAACTTTTGTCGGGCAATTTTCACTCAAAACTTCACAAACGGCACTGCCCAAACCTCCGATTACAGAATGGTTTTCTACAGTAATCACTAGATTTGTTTTCTTCGCATTTTCAACGATTGCTGTTGTATCAATAGGTTTTACAACCGGAACATGAAGAATTTGGATTGAATACCCTTCACCCTTCAAATTTTCAACAGCATCAATGACTTCCGCCAAAGTTTCACCGTTTGTAATGACCGTTGCGTCAACACCGTCCTCAATAAGTCGGGCATGCTTGAAATCGAATTTGTAATTTTCATCAAAGACATCACAAACATTCGAGCGAGGAATTCTGATATACATAGGTCCGAAATTTTCAGCCGCATATTTGATAACCTCGTTGCATTCCTTACAATCAGCAGGGATGAATACAGACATGTGCGGCAGACCTCTCATTAAAGAGATATCCTCCAACGCCTCGTGCGTAGCACCGTCTTCTCCGACAGTCACACCGCCGTGAGTTCCGACAATTTTTACATTAAAATCAGGATAACAAATTGAATTTCTTATCTGATCATAAGCTCTACCCGTTGCAAATACCGCAAAACTTGCCGCAAACGGGACTTTACCTTCGCTTGCCAAACCTGCTGCCGTTGCAACCATATCTTGTTCGGAAATTCCGCAATCAAAAAACCTTTCGGGAAATTCCTTCTTAAAAATTTGTGTTTGTGTCGAACATGCCAAATCCGCATCCAACACTACAACCTTTTCATTTACTCTTCCGACTTCTGCAAGAGCCTTACCAAAAGCAGACCTAATTGATTTTTTCTCGTCTTTGTTCAATTTCATCAGAAAATATCCTTCGTAAAACTAAAATACTTATTCCAACACCACTATATCATAAATACATTTATAAAAAAAGATTACATATCAAACTGTTAAGCAAGAAGCCTAAATGGTTGATTTTTCTACCTTTTTCAAACTACATGTTAAGTTTTATTAAAAATTCTCCAAATTTTAGCAATTTATTTTCTTCACATACATTTAAAAGGTAGAATAGGAATAACAGTTATTTATTTATTGAAAGGAAGAAAATAAGATGATGCAAATTCCAAGTTATGTAAATCCTTACATGCAACAACCCCAAATCCAGCCGATGGCACAACAACCGGCTCCTTCAACGCCAAGTTACAACGCAGTAAAAATTGACGTACACAATCCGAGCGTTAACGCAGGTGGCATGACACAACAACCGCAATATGCGACACCGACTATGCCGCTTTACAACTACCCGCAAGCTCCAATGTACCAATACCCGCAAGCTCAACAGCCTGCATACTACCCTCCGGTACAGCCTGTAGTAGTTCCTCCGGTAGTTACACAAACTCCGGCAGACGTAAAACCTGCTGAAGTTCCTGCTCCACAAGTTGTAGAACCTGCAGTTGTGGCACAACAACCGACAGAAGCACCTAAGGCAGGAGCACCAAAAGCTGAAGAAGCTCCAAAAACAGCAGAAGCTCCTAAAGTAGAAGTTGCTCCCTCTGCTCCCTTAGAACCGCAAGTTGATTTGAATGGTTTCGTTGCAAAATTAACAAACCCTGACTACGATGTTCAGGCAGCAGCTATGGAAGACATGGCTAATATGGTAAAAAATGACCCGCAAAAAGCTACAGAATTACTTGATGTAAAAGTAATGGATGCTTTGACAAACATTGTGAAAGCTGATACAAGCAAATTGACAGGACCTACAGCAGAACAGCTTGCAGCAAGAGAAAAATTGCTCTCAAATCAAAAGATGACCGACGATGAAAAGAAATTGGCATCAACAATCACACCTCTTGAACAAGCAGAAAGAAACAAAAGTTATGCAATGTTCACATCAGCAATAATGCAGAAACTCTATGGTGACGAAGTTGCAAAATTGACAAACACAACAGTTCCGATTACAGAACTTCCTGGGGCTGTAACAATCGTTGAACAGTTAAAGAACAACCCTAACCCGATGGTAAGAACTTCAGCTTTGGAAGCGTTGAGCTACATCCAAAACCCTGCATACAAAAAAGATCTTGAAACATTGTTCACAATCGCAAAGAACGATCAAGACAAAGGAGTTCAAGAAGCAGCAACCGCAGCTCTCGACAAATTGAGCAAGTTGCCGGAAGCAGAAGCTCCGAAGGCAGAAGCACCTGTAGCGGAAGCTCCAAAAGCTGACGCACAAGCAGCAGCAAAAGAACCTGAGAAAAAAGCTGCTTAATCACTATCACTAACAAATTCCTTTCTTTAAATAAAAGATAAAAGAACCTCGAGTAATCGGGGTTCTTTTTTGTGCAAAATATCAAAAACAGAAAAAAGTGAAAAGCCTTGATTTATCGTATATGAAAATTGGAGGATTCTAAAATATATACTTATAGGCTTTTCACTTGCCGCAAAACCAAGCAGAACTTGCGGCGATAAACTTTTTGTTAAACTTCAGCTTTTTCCTTGTAACTTTCAGGAATTTCTGCACAATTTTCGTACCCTGCGAGTTCGGAAATTTGCTTACACCATTCGTAAATTACAACGTCTTCCGGCAACTTGTAAGAAATAGGTTTGCCGATATGAAGTTGGACATTACGTCTTGTAAACGGTTTAAGTTTTGGATAACCGTCCCAACCTGCAATCGCAACAGGAATAATATCCGCTTTAGCATTTTTTGCAATTACGACAAAACCTTTTTTAATTCCTTCAAGCTTTCCGTAAGGTCTTGTTCCACCTTGAGGGAAAACCCCAAGCGACCAGCTTGTCTTAAACACATCACGGACAGTTTTAAATGTTGCAATTTCTGGTTTTGTTCTATCAACGGCAAAAGCACCAAGCCTTTTTATTAACCAACTAAATTTTTTTTGAGGCTCAAAAAGTTCTTTTTTCGCCATAAACGCTATTATTTTTTTTACAGCCATAGGAACCAAAAACGGGTCAAAAATTGAAACATGGTTTGCTGTAAAAATATATTTATCGCGTTTATTCCATTTTGGCAAATTTTCTTTACCGGTAATTTTATAATTATAAAAAATTGTAAAAAACGGAATTACAACGAAATACAAAAAACACAAATAGAATATTGAGCGAAAAAGATTGTATTCAGACGCATAACGTCGATTAAAATTTCTTTGCGATTTTTTATTCATTCTCAGCTCCAATCTCCTTCGTTTCTTCATCCGAAATATATTTAAAACCGGTCAATTCTTCAATAGCATCTATCCATTTTTGCATTGTTTCTTCAGGATTATTACTATAAGGTATCGGTTTTCCTATTTTCACAACGATTTTTCCGGTAAAAGGCCATCTTTTAACTTCATTAGTACCCAAAATCCCGACCGGCAAAATAGCACATTTCGTCAACTTTGCAAGACCTGCAAAACCTTTAGTAACGCCTCGAATTTCTCCGGGAACACCACGGGTTCCTTGCGGAAACATGCCAAGCACCCATTTACTGTCTTTTATAATTTTCACGGTCTTAACGGTTGAAGGGCCTAAACTTTCTCTATTTACGGCAAAAGCACCCAACCAATCAATCCACCAACGCAAAAACGGAATATCAAACAACTCTTTTTTAGCCATGAACGCAACATGTCTTGGCATAACCGACACCACAAGCGGGGGATCAAGTGTTGACAAATGATTTGGGCAAATGATATATTCGTTATCTTTCGGAACATTTTCCAAACCTTGGACTTCTAATCTGTAAACAAGCTTAAATCTAATCATATATCCGAATTTACAAACCAAATTTTGGAACAGACCTCTCCATACGTTATACTGCGATGACAATCTGGTTGAATATTCTTTTTTCTTTTTGCTCATCTTAAATTCCTCTTAATTAAAAACATTATACACTAAAAAGTATCTTTTGCATATTTGTAACTTTTTTTATATAATTCTACTATTAAGAAGGAGAAATTTATATGAAAGAGTTAAAGAAATCAGACAATGCACTTGAAAACGAACTGTTTAAAAGTGTATACGATAAAACCCCGAACTATATTAAAAACTTAGATATTATGGATTTTTCAAACAGCGGAGAATTTACAATTACGCTAAAAAAAGAACATCTGTATCCTTATGACGAAAACAAAAATCCGGAAGGTTTAAATCTATACGACTGGTTTGCAAACTATGCAAAAGAAGCAAAAGTTTCGACAGCAGGAATTAGAGGGCCTCAAAACATTTTATTTCCGCAAGATTCCAGATTTCCGATAAACCTATTCGGAATTGTTCTTGCAACTCTGGCAAAAGCTCTTGTTGCAAACGAAAAATACAAAGGCAAACAAATTTTGAAAATTGCCGGCAGAGAAGTTCGATACAATTCAGAGTTATTTCTTGATGCAATCGCAAGAATTCAAGCAGCAAACGGAATAAAAACTCTCGTTCCGCAAGGCAGAAAAACAATTCCGATTTGGCTGGCATCATTTTTAGCATTTAAACTTGATTTAGTCGGCGGAGAATACATCACCTCAAGCCACGGGATTTCGGTCAAGAATGCGACAAAAGACTTGAACTCACAAGGTAGCCAATATTTACCGGAAGAATCAATGGAATTTGTTAATAAAATTGACGAAATTTTCAAAGAAACAGAAAAAAACGGAACATACGAAATCAAAGTTTCCGCAGAAAACAATCCGCTTATTGATGAAAAAATCATGGCAAAACTTAACGACGGAGTTAATCTTTACGTTGATTACCTCAAATCAGGGGTTGCGAAATCCGGCAATTTAAACTTAATCAAATCTTTAAAAAATAAAATCGTTATTGAAAACGTCGGAGGTTCTGCATACAGAACACTCAGCAGAGTTCTCTCAAAGCTTTCGATTTCAGAAAAATTCGATTGGTTTAACACGGAAGAAGATCCGTTCTTCCACTCTATCGGCAAGTACGACGTAACTCCAAAAGGAGAAAAAGCTTTTTATGATTATTCGGTAGATGCAACGGTTGTTGCAAAGAGAAAAAGCGGTGAAAAATTCTTCCCTGTAATTGAAACACTTCATTACGACGAAAAATTAAAAAAATACCCGATAGGCACTTGTGTTTTAATCACAGACCCTGATCACGACAGACTTACAGTAACTCAAACCGAGCCTGCATCAAGAGCTGCTTACCTTAGCGAAAACGGAATTGATTACGTAAAACTGGATAACGACACCCTCCTCACCGTATTTACGGCAAATCAGGCATTCTTGATGATTATGGATTTTCGAGCAAAACAACTCAAATCCGAAAAAGCATGGGATAATCACCCGAGATTTATGATAAAAACAACAGCTTCTGCAAGTGCTTGGGACGAATGGGCTGAAAACAACGGGGTAAAAGTTGTAAATGTTCCTGTCGGATTTAAGGAAATCGCAAATATCATGAAGAAAGTCGAACTTCAGATTAAGAACGCACCAAATAAAGAAGTCAAAGTTGATGACGTATTTGGACGAGAAATCAATCTTGGAGTAAATCCTCGACTTATATTCGGCGGAGAAGAATCTGGCGGAATGATTATGGGCGGAGAAGAATTAATTGAGTCTTTGGCTGGCAGAAAAGCTGTTGCAATGAGAGAAAAAAGTGCGACAGAAGCTATTATCGTAGCATCCGCACTTATCGCAAACCTAAAAGACAAACCGATGTCAGATTATTTGAAAGAGATTTTTGAAGAAAACGAAATCGTAAAAAGATATGACACAAGAGTTGATATTGCATACTATAACGAATCCGAGCCGGACATCAACAAACTTAAAGCCGACAAAATCGAAGGGGAAAAGAAAAGAACTCAAAACGACCTCTTCTACCTTTCAATGGCAATGGGAATAAAAAAAGGATTGATGACTATTGAGAACGTTAGAGAAGTCTTGAATGATACATTTAAGAGCTTGATATTTGACAACCTTGAAGAAATCAAATTTGTTGGCGACGGAACTTATTTAAAATTTGATCACAAATTCATCGAAATCAGACCTTCCGGCACGGATGCAAAAACAAAAGCATACGGCGGCGGTTCTAACAAAGAAATGATTGAAACTTATGCAAACATCCTAGGAAACTACGACGGCACAAGAACAACTCTTCACAAAAAATTCATTTCCGATGAATTCTACGAAAACACCAAAGACCTTGCTATGGATTACTATTTAGAATTCGTGGACAAAGGTGCAAACAACGAAGAATTTGTAATTCCGGACTACAAATTTTAATTCAAAATAACAAATCAAACAAAAAAAAGACGTTTAAAAAACGTCTTTTTTTTAGCAAATATACATACAATCTCCGTAACTAAAAAATCTGTATTTATTTTTGATAGCCTCTTCATAAGCCTCAAAAATAAAATCTTTGCCCGCCAACGCACTCACAAGCATTAATAATGTTGATTTAGGCAAATGGAAATTTGTAATTAAATTATCAATAACTTTAAATTCATACGGCGGATAAATGAACAACTCTGAATGGTCATGGCACGCCTTTATTTCACCATATTTTTGATAAGCTGTTTCAAGAGTCCTGACAGTCGTCGTACCGACCGCAATAATTTTTTTACCCGTTTGTTTTGCTCGGTTAATAGTTTCCGCAGCCTCTTGCGTGATTTCAAAGGTTTCTGAATGCATTTTGTGTTCAAGAACATTTTCACATTTTACGGGACGAAATGTTCCTAAACCGACATTCAATGTAACATAAGCAATCTCGACGCCCTTGTCTTTCAGCTTTTGCAAGATTTCTTTCGTAAAATGCAACCCCGCAGTAGGTGCAGCAACAGAACCTTCGTCTTTTGCATAAACAGTCTGATATCTTTCAAAATCAAGTTTTTTAATATCTTCAGTTTGCATTTTTCGCTCAATATAAGGTGGCAGTGGAATATTACCGTTTCTGTGCAAAACTGCCATCAAATCACCTTCATAAAGCAATTTTACAAGCCATTCACCATCATCTTCAAGCCTGTGCAAAACTTCTACAGAAAGCTCCTCACTAACTTTAATAATCGTGCCTGATTTCACTCGTTTGGAAGGCTTTATCAAAACTTTCCAGCACCCCTCGCCCGCATCACTTGAAGGTTTTAATAAAAAGATTTCAATTTTTGCACCTGTTTCTTTGGTACCGTATAATCTTGCAGGCATGACTTTTGTGTTGTTCAAGACTAAGAGAGAATTGGGTTCAATCAAATCCACGATATCGTAAAAATGTTTATGAGAAATAGAATGCTTGTCCCTATTCAGTACAAGCATTCTTGAATTTTCTCTTTTATCTGCCGGAAGCTGTGCAATCAATTCTTCCGGTAAATTATAATCAAATTCTGACAATAACATTTCTACTTTTTACCCTTATTATCATCAACGATTTCAGCCTCGATAACCTTTGAACCGTCAGAAGCCTTAACCTTTTTCGCATTACCTTCAGCATCCATTTGCTTATTGATAATAACCGTCTGCAATACCTGAACAATATTACTTACAATCAAGTAAATAAACACACCGGCAGGGATAGGAACGATTACAAAAGTACCGATAATCATCACAGGCATGAAAGTTCCCATAGATTTTTGGATTGCAGCCTGAGTCGGGTCAAGCTGATCGCTATTTTTGTTAGAAGTTGCCATAACAAGTTTTTGCGAAAGCCACATCGTAACACCGAACAATACAATCAAAGCAAAGATATCCCAGTGAAATTCTTTTTTGATTTCAACACTCGGAACAGACGCAATCAACAAGCCGTCTTGACGTTCAAATGTTACATTTTCCATTTCTTTTGTGTTTATATCAGTAATCGTAATTTCAGCCTTTTCTATTTTGTCAAGTTGGCTAAACTTCAAATCAAGATGATCAAGGCTCATTTTGAAATCAATATTTTCCCCTGGGGTAATATCACCTTGAATTTCAAGTGCATTTTTCGGCTTTGTAATCTTGACATTTTCAAGAACTTCATCCGGAAGGTAAACTTTAGCAACTTTCCCCGGAATAAAAGTATCATATTTTGAAGTTCCCATAACACCGTCATTAGAAATTCCGGCACTTGCTCTAAGGGTTGTATCAAGACGATTGATGAACAAGAATTTTGAATTACCCGCAACCTGAATAAACGCAGGGTTCATCAATGCCGAATACAACAAAATAAAAATAGGCATTTGGATTAACAACGGTAAACAACCTCCCATCGGGTTGAAGTTGTGTTCCTTGTAAAACTCCATCATTTTTTGCTGCATAACCTGCGGGTTAGACTTATATCTGTCCTGAATAGCCTTCAACTTTGGCTGTAATGTCTGCATCATCCTCATAGAACGTTGCTGTGACGCATTCAAAGGCCACAATGCCGCTCTGACAATAAGAGTCAAAACAACAATCGCTAAACCGTAACTTCCGACTAAAGCCGCTAATACTTTTAATATTTCAATAGTTAAACCTACAAAATCCACTTTCCCTAATCCTCTCTTATAAAGTGTAAAATCTTTCTTTTAAAAGATTAATATAAAAACACCCTCAAGTCAATGAATTGTAAAGACAGGGCAGAATTTAAAAAAAAATGATTAATTTTCAGAAACCGAAACCAAGTCATCTTTTATCAAATTGTAAAATCTTTCGTCAATATTGTGGTAATCCGTAAAATTTACAATATACGGGAGTCTGCTTTCATCAAATTTTTCTTTTAATTCAACAAGTTCAGACAATGGCATTTCACTCTCGCCTTTTATCAACACATCCAAATCCGATACTCCGCTAAAATTTCCCTTTACCCTTGAACCGTAATAGTAAAAAGAATATTTTCCAGAATAATCTTTCAAAATATCCACTATTATCTTTTGTTCTTGTTCTGTTACTCCGAGTATCATTTACTTGTTCAATTCCTTTTCTAATTCTGCGTACAAATATTTTGTATCTTCTAGCAGACTGTCCATCGATTTTAAAAGGTTCAAAGCTTTACTCCTATTATATTCATGACTTGTATCATTGCGTTGGTCATAATAAGCTCGCCAAACCTCCCATGATTTGATAAAACCGTACCCTTCCATAAATCGAAAAATATTGTTCATTGTAAGCTCTTTGTCGTCTTTTCCGTAAGCTTCTTTAAGGTACTTTTTCATAGTTTTCCAAGCCGTTTCCACAGTAAATTCAAACCTTTTGACACAAGAATCTTCAATAAAACTCTGCATTTGTTCATTTGTATTGGATTTATATGCATCTATACACTCCCTCAATGCCTCTATACAGTTTTTTAAGTTTGTAATATCAATCTTGTGACCACTCATTTAAATTTCTCCGTTTTATTTAACATAAATTTTAACAAAAATACACAAATTTAGCAAATTTTACGACATCTGTGTTTTTATAATAATAAAGAAAGGGGAAATCTATGACTTTAGCAGTAGATAACAGCAAATTTTTTATAACATCGCAAACAATGTCTACGCCGACAGGCAGCACAACTAATTCTACACTAACAGCAACAACTCCGCCGGAACAAAAACCCGACGAATTTGTAAATAGCAACAAAAAACCAAATTCAAATAAAAATTTATTATTAGGTATCGGAGCCGGACTTGCGGCAGCAGGCTCTATCGGAGCTGTTATATACTTAATCATGCACGGCAAAGTCGGCAAAGCGACTCAACTTGCAGAACATATTGACTTCAAACCGGCACAAACAATAGAAGAAGCAATCCAATTCGGCAAAGATAATTTAAAAATCAAAAAATACAAAGGATTTACAGAAAACGATCTGGAAGTCCTAAACTTTATTAATGAAGGATTTACAAATGTTTCTAACAAATTGAAAGGAACTATAAGACTCCCAAAAACTATTAAATACAAAGACCTCAAAGATTCGACATTGGCTCAAGTAGGGCCATTTTCAAAGAGTTTCGAACTTAACAAAAATATTTTTGGAAATATGGACAAAACTATAAAAGAT
>ONYB01000140.1 GCA_900321895.1 uncultured Brachyspira sp. | reverse complement strand
TAGTTTATTTTCTTTGATAAGATTAGGGTTGTAAAAAGTTTCGCGGTTAATTCTGTTTATTAAATGGAAGAAAAAGTCCATTTTGTCGGGATTTCTCGGTGTAACATATTTTTGTAGAGAATCTTTTGATACTCCGAGTTGGTGACTTGTGGCATGCAAAAAGCCCCTAATATCGTTTTTAGAAACCTTATTAAAAAGTCCTTCAAAAGACGGTGAAGTTGTCTGTTGAATACTGTTGTTTGGGGTGTTTGGGGTATACCCCGTTATATTTGTAATTCTCATTATCGTTTCCTTCTATGTAAATTTACGGTTACATTAAACCCGAACATAAAATTTTTTGTCATTTTCTCAACGACAACTTTACAAACTTTAACCTGAGGATATATCTGTCAGTACTTGCAAATTTGGGTTTATGTACTATATTATAGGATATAGATGGGTTAATAGAATATTTTCAATATGAAAAAGGAGGTTGTTTATATGGAAACATACGGTATTGAAAAATTAGGTATAATCGCACCTAAAGCGGTTTATCGTAACCTTACGCCTGCACAGTTGACAGAAGCTGCATTGAGATTGGGCGAAGGTTCATTGAGCGACAAAGGGGCTTTTGTCGTAACTACGGGCAAATACACAGGTCGTTCACCTAAAGACAAATTCATCGTTGATACGGAAGGCGTTCACAACGATATCGCTTGGGGCAAAGTTAACCGCCCGATTAGCAGAGAAAAATTCAACGCAATCAAAGGCAAAATCGCTGCATACTTGCAAAATCGTGAAGTCTTTATTTTCGATGGTTATGCGGGTGCAGACAAAACTTACACTCAAAAATTCCGTGTAATTAATGAATTGGCAAGCCAAAACTTGTTTATTCACCAACTTTTAATCAGACCGACAGCAGAAGAACTTTCAAGCTACGGCGAACCTGATTACACAATTCTTTGTGCTCCAGGGTTCAAATGTGATCCTGAAGTTGACGGCGTAAATTCTGAAGCATGTATCGCAATCGACTACGAAGCACACACAATCATCATTTGCGGTTCAAGATATTCTGGTGAAATCAAAAAATCAGTTTTCGCAACAATGAACTACATTATGACAAAGAAAAACGTATTGCCAATGCACTGTTCTGCAAACATGGATCCAGAAACTCACGAAACAGCCGTATTCTTCGGCTTGTCAGGTACAGGTAAAACCACATTGTCCGCAGACCCTGCTCGTAAGTTAATCGGTGATGATGAACACGGTTGGTCGCCTGACGGTGTATTCAACTTTGAAGGCGGTTGTTACGCAAAATGTATCCACTTGTCAGCAGAAAGCGAACCTGAAATTTACAATGCAATCAAGTTTGGTTCACTTGTTGAAAACGTAATTATGAACCCTGAAACTCGTGAACTCAATTTTGATGACGGTTCTTTGACAGAAAACACTCGTGTAGGTTATCCTATTAACTACATTGATAACGCTGAAATTCCGTCAAAAGGCGGTATCCCGAAGGTTGTTATCTTCTTGACAGCAGATGCGTTCGGCGTACTTCCTCCAATTTCAAGATTGGACAAAAACGCTGCAATGTACCACTTCGTAACAGGTTTCACCTCAAAACTCGCAGGTACTGAACGTGGCGTAACAGAACCTCAACCGACCTTCTCTACCTTGTTCGGTGAACCGTTTATGCCAATGGATGCGTCAGTTTATGCAAAAATGCTTAGTGAAAAAGTTGACAAATACGGTACAAAAGTTTACTTGGTTAACACAGGTTGGGCAGGCGGAAGTGCATCTTCAGGTGCAAAACGTATGAAGCTTGCTTACACTCGTGCAATGGTAACGGCTGCATTGAACGGCTCGTTCGACAGTGTTGAATTCAAACATCACGACGTATTCAATGTTGATTATCCGACATCTTGCCCGAATGTTCCTGATGAAAAATTGGATGCACGTGGCATGTGGGAAGATAAGGCAGCTTATGACGAACAAGCTAACAAACTTGCTCAAATGTTTGCTGATAACTTCGCTGCAAAATACCCGAATATGCCGGCAGAAGTAGTTGCTGCAGGTCCTAAACCAAAAGCAGGGGCTTTGAAATAGACTATTTCGGACAATAAAATAATAGCAAATCCTCGCAAAATTTTGCGAGGATTTTTTATGTTGAAAATTTCTCTAAGCTTCTCCCTCTACCTTT
>ONYB01000036.1 GCA_900321895.1 uncultured Brachyspira sp. | reverse complement strand
TTTGCAAGTCTCTGACAGCGGAAGACATTCTCTCACCCGTGTTTATTTGAATTGTCTTTTTAGGTGATATAATTTTTTGTATGAAAGACTTATTTAAAAATAAATTATACTATGTAATTATTGGGCTTATTGTATTATTTGGAATTTTTTTGAGGCTTAAAGCCTTTCTTGTAGGACGTTCTCTTTGGCATGATGAGGCTTCTCTTGCAATAAATATTTTGCATAAAAGTTTCTTGCAATTCTTTTTACCGCTTGAGCATTATCAATCAGCTCCGCCACTTTTTATGGCAATTACAAAACTTATTTCCCAAATTTTTAATACAACCGAATTTACTCTCAGATTCATTCCATTTTTGTGTGGAACTGCTTCTGTGCCAATGTTTTTCTTGCTGTCTGAAAATCTATTTGATAATAAAATTACACGTATTGTTGCAACAACCTTATTTGTAGTAAATTATAATTTGATTTACTATGCACAGGAATTCAAGCAGTATTCGTCTGACGTATTTTGGGTAATTCTGTTGTCTTTAATTTTACCAACATTTGATTTGACAAAATTAACTCGAAATAATTTGATATTTCTAGGAATTTCTTTTCTAATTTTACCACTTTTATCACTACCGACTTTATTTGTAATTGGTGCGTATTTAATTCTACAAATAGCAATTTTCAAAAAGCAAGTTCTTAAACGAGTTTGCGTAATTGGAATTTATCCGATTATCGCAGGGCTTTTGATTTGTATTCCAAATTTGATAAATAATCAAAATGAAGTTTTTTTGAAGCACTACTTTGAAAATTTAGGGTTTTTAAACTTTAATCCGATACATATACTAGCGATGATAAAAATGAACTTTAATTATTTCTTTTTTCCTAATAAGTTGGTGTTAATTGGAATTTTACTTTTGGGTTGGGCAATTACAGTTTTATGCAAAACTAAATCAAATAAATATCAAAATTTGTTGCTTATAAGTTTTACAATAAGTATTTTAGCCTCTTTTTTGCATATTTATCCTTTGTATGAGCGAGTTAGCTTGTATTTAATCCCGAGCATGTTGTTTTTACTATTAATTCCACTTGATTGTGTTTCCTCTAAAAATTCTGTTAAAGCTGTAATTATCACAATTTTAACTGCTTTATATTTTGGTGGATATTTGCATAACTTTTGGGATAATTATAATGCTAGAACTAATATTGCAAATGAGAATGCGAAGGATGCGTTGCAATACATAATTCAGAATTATCGTGAGGATGATATCATTGTTTATAACACAGCATCAGACTCTGAATGGGAATACTATTCCAAGATGTTTGGTTTTGATACTCGCTCGATTAGGATAAATCTACAAACTATAGACCAAAACGAGTACAACCAACTCTTAAACAAGCTACCAAAAGATAATACGTACTGGTTTTATTATCCCTACTCTCTTTCAAAATATCCTGAAAATGCCATGCTCGAAAGTTGGGCTAGTGACAAAATAATTGAGAAGAAAAAGAAATTCCAAAATTCTATTGTGGTGAAGGTTGGGATGTAATACTACTTCAACCCGAGGTAAATTTTGTACATTAACTTCAACAGTTTTTCGTCGTTTTCGAGTGCGGTAAAAAGTTTACGTATGAGGAAACCTCAAAAACCATGTCTGTCGATTTTTAATGAACTTTCTCCTTATTTGTCAAAAGAGGATAGCAGTTACGGATTTGTCATGTCGAACGGGTATTCTGTGAATTTGTTTTACCGTCCGAGTTGCAAGTCGTGGCAAACGGCGGCATACGTTACGAATTCCGCAATGCAGGCAGTTTGTAATATAATTTATGATATGAACGGCAAAACAGGCCCTAACCAAATCGGCAAAGATATAGGGACGGTTACGGTTATTGACCCAGTTCAACCGATTGCGGCAGGTTTGAATATTTATTCCGTAGGCGGTAATGCAACGAAAACTTGTTCAGGCGGACGTATGCCCACAACAGAGGAGGCTACAGCGTATGTGTTTAATATTTTACTCTATTCGCCATCTGTAAGTACTTCATGCCGAGCTTTAACCTCAACGGTAGATAACGGACAACAACTCCATTTGTATTGCAACGGTGCTATTCACTGGGGGCAAAGTTCAAACTCCATTTGCATACAGAACTAACGCATTTTACCATTTTTTGAAAATGAAAAATACGGCAAGGATAATAAATGCAAAGCCGACAAGGTAATTCCATTTGAATTGCTCTTTAAGGTATAAAACGGAAAATATGCTGAATACGATAAGTGTAATGACTTCTTGAATTGTTTTCAGTTGAGCTGCATTGTAGACTTCATGCCCGATACGGTTTGCGGGAACTTGAAAGCAATATTCAAAAAACGCAATCCCCCAACTTATGAGGATAACCATAATTAATGGTGCGGCTTTGTGCTTCAAATGCCCGTACCAAGCAAATGTCATAAAAATATTAGAAATGGTTAAAAGAATTATTGGAGCGATGTAATTATTCATAACAAAAAAATTATACAACAAAGAAAAAGTTCTTGACTTTTAGTTTTTTTTCAAATACAATGAATTCTGTTAGCCGGCATAGCTCAACGGTAGAGCAACGGTTTTGTAAACCGTAGGTTGTAGGTTCGATTCCTATTGCCGGCT
>ONYB01000095.1 GCA_900321895.1 uncultured Brachyspira sp. | reverse complement strand
ATTTCAAATATTTTTCGTTTCTGAACTTCAAAAACAACAACGTAAAATACGCAAACCATACAAACCCTAAAAAGGCATAAGGAAAAGCATAAGCATACGGAAATATAAAGTTTACGCAAGTCAAACTTCCGAAAACACAAGTTGCCAAAATCAAAATACAAATCGCCATTGAATAAAACGGCTTTACAAAAAGTCTTGAAATACTATAGCAACCAAAAATGACAAAAAGAGAAATTCCCGCACCTATCGCACGTAACAGGTCTAAACTTCCCCCACCTTGACCAAAAATCAAGTAAAACAAGGCATTCAACTGATAAGAAAGTGGGGTATACATTCCAAAAACATCTTTATAAAGGACTTTCCCCTCCAAAATCCATTTTGGCAAAATCGCCTCACGACCACAATCATAAAAAAAGTTTCCTGAAACGTACCATACCAAACAAACGCCTACGACGAAAAACAGTAACAACCCGCCCAAACAAGCAACATCGCACTTATTTTTCACAAAAAATTCTTTTATTTTTCCCATGGTTTTACCAAGAATTTAATAGCTTTGCCGTCTATGTGCTGGTGCATTGCCCATTCAATTTTATCAAGCCCGATTGTATCTGTAATAAGTTTTTCAACCTCAACATCCCCGGACGCAATATAATCCAAAGCCATTCTGAAATATTTTGGAGTATGGTGAAAAACGCTCATCAATTTGATATCGCCGTAGTGCATTTTGGTCGTGTCAAAAGTAACCGTAGAACCAGATTTACACCCGCCAAAGAAATGAACCGTTCCCCCAGGACGAACGCATGAAAAAATTCTTTCCCAAATTTCAGGCAAACCTACACACTCGATTGCTACATCCAACCCCTTGCCTTCGTCCGAAAATTCTCTAAAGATTTTTTCAGGGTTCGGATATTTTTTCAAATCAACAATTTCGTCAGCTTTAGAAAATTCCTCAGCCATTTTAAGTTTAAGCGGATTTCTACCGGCAACGATAACTCTTGCACCCTTCAATTTTGCGAGTCGTGCAAACATCAGCCCGATAGGCCCAATCCCGATAATTCCGACGCTCTGACCTTCTTTTATATCCGTTCTTTCAATCCCGTGGACAACATTTGCCAACGGTTCCGAAAAAGCCGCCTTGTCAAAGCTCAAATTGTTCGGCAAAATAAGCATATTTTTCTCTACAATTCTTGCCGGAACAGTGATATATTCAGCATAAGCCCCGTTCAAGAGATCAAGATTTTCACACAAATTATACTCTTCTCTTTTGCAAAAGAAACATTTTCCGCAAGGTGCAGAGTTTGCAGCAACAACCCTATCGCCAACCTTAAATTTGTCAACACCTTTACCGACTTTATCAACAATTCCCGCAAACTCATGCCCAAAACCCGACGGAATGGACTTAATCAAAACAGGATGACCGCGTCTGAATGTTTTTACGTCAGTTCCGCAAGTCAATGCAGACATAACCTTCACAACGACTTCACCCTCTTCAGGCGGTTTTACCATGACGTTTTCAAGTTTTATATCTTGTGGCCCGTAATATTGTATTGCTCTCATTATTAATCCTTAATTTTTATATATGCTTTCATAATTCTGTTAGCTATTGTATCATCAAAAGCTTTTTGAATATCATCCAACGAATAAATCGTCGACAAATCCTTCACATTGACCTTACCCGTCCTCAAAAGTTCCAGAGAATCCTTCAAATCAACAGGTGCAGGCGAATAACTGCCAAGCACTGTCAATTCTCTATAATAAATTTCATTATTCGGATAACCCGTATTATGCGGAGTGCTTGAAAATACAAGAATTGTTCCTCCGCTTTTAATAGTTTTCAGAGCGACATCAATAGCCTTGTCCGCACCCGAAGTCATAAATACGGCATCAAACAGTTCGGCTTGCTCCAAATCTCTCGAATCAACAGCATCAATTCCAAGATTTTGCAATCTTTCAATCCTGTCTTGAATTAAGTCGCAACCCATAACATTCATACCATAAGCCTTTAAGGCTTGTGACATCAAAATTCCGATTGAACCCAACCCGACAACAAGGACTTTTGAACCATCCATAAGTTTTGCCCTTTTTACAGCTCTGACACAGCACCCGAGCGGTTCATAAAAAGAAGCCTCAATCTCAGACAAATTTTCAGGCATCGGGTGTGCAACATTTTGCAAATGCTCCTCCGAAAGATAAACGTATTCGCTAAATCCTCCCGGGCGAATATTTGTACTTTTAAAATGTTTACACATCGAAACATTTCCATGCCTGCAATAATCGCAAGTTCCGCACGGAATATGATGAGATGTTACTATTTTTTCACCTGTTTTAAATTTTGTATCAGAATTTATTTCGACGATTTCCGCAACAATTTCATGCCCGAGAACAGTTCCGTCTTTTGAAATATGTTCTCTGAACTTAACGATATCAGATCCGCAAAGCCCACATCCCAAGACTTTTACAATAGCGCCCTTCCTACCGTCTAATGTTATTTTATCTGTGTTTTTTACAACAATATGTTCTTTTTCAATTACAGCTATTTTCATATTTTGCTTCTTTCGCATAAAATTTTAACACAAACCTTGCGAACAGGCAAAAAAATATATATAATAATTATATGATTAGAATCAGACGACTAAATTATTTTGATATACCTAAGATTTCAAAGATGATTGAATATCTTGACAGCGATGACGGGGTTAGATTTAAAAAAGATTTATCGCACGAAACAATCGCCCTAATCCAGTCATGCCTACCGTTAAAGTACAGATTTTTGCCGGAATCATACGTTCTTATCAACGATAAAGAAATTCACGGGATTATCACTGTCGTACCGACTTCAGGAAATCCTTACAAGATTAATATAACAAGATTAATTTTTAGAAATAATTCATACGATATAGGCAAACAACTTGTGGAATTCGTTATCGCACGATACGGGGCCAGAGGAGCAAACTCATTTTTCGTCACGGTCGATTCTTGTCACGAAGAGCTTTTGCAACTGTTTATGCAAGGTTGCGGATTCAGACAATGTTCTTACGAAAATTTGTGGAAAATTGAAAACTTCAATCCTGAAACCCACTTTTCGGCAGCTTTCAGAATATGCCAGAATTCTGATGCTAAAGCCGTTTCCAGATTATATAATTCTGAATTAAAATCTCACTTCAAACCGTCTTTAGACAGAATTAAACAAGAATTTTCAGAACCATTTTTTAACGGATTAACAAATTTTTACAAAAATCGATACGTACTGGAAGAACCGACAAAACACCGAATTATTGCATATTTATCAATTACAACATCCGACAACAGAAACTTTATCATTGATATGTCGCTCAATGAAGGTTATCAGATTTCTTATGACGAAGTAATAAACTTTGCACTTGAAGAAATTTCAAGAAGAAAAACAAACTTTACTGCATTTATAAAACACCGACAATACACAAAAAATGCCGATACCTTTGAAGAATATCTTCACAAACGAAACCTAAACTGCATTCAAACAAAGTGTGTTCTTGTCAAAGACTTCTACAAACCTGTAAAACAAGAGCAAAACATACTCCAAGTCTTTCTGCTCGGCGAAAACAAGGTTGTAAACTAAGCTTAACACAAATTTTCACACCCTATTAAAAAATCAAAACCGCAATAATCGCAAAAATAATAAGCGGAATATTATAATGCAAAAATGTCGGAATGCACGTATCTGCGATGTGATTGTGCTGACCATCCGCATTCAAACCGGCAGTAGGCCCGAGGGTTGTATCAGAAGCAGGTGAGCCCGCATCTCCGAGTGCCGCAGCAGCAGCCAAAACCACAACACTTGCCGCAGGAGATATTCCCAACTTTATAAACACAGGCACAAACAAAACCGCCAAAATTGGGATTGTACCAAACGAAGTTCCGATTCCCATTGTAATAAATAAACCTAAAATTAACATCGTACAAGTCGCAACGATTTTACTATTTTGCATAAACGGCATAACAGCATTAACAAGCGAATCTACTCCGCCAGTCGTTTTCAAAACCATTGCAAACCCCGCAGCAACAAGCATTACAAAGGCAACATAACCCATTAATCCGATACCTTCATTAATCAGCTTATCCATTTTCCTATGACTTACTGCACCGCCGCCAAAAACTATTCCTAAGCCGACAAGAGCTCCAAGTGGCAAAGACTTCGTAATCAGTTGAATAACCAAAGTCGCAAATGCTCCAAACAGCGTGATATAATGATTTTTATTAAGTGTTAAAGCTTTTTCATCCTCTTTTTCCAACTCATTTTGAGAAATCGTCAAATCCAAATATTCACGAGGCTTGCGGTAAGAAATAAAAATCGCCGTCAACAACCCGACAGTCATAGCAACACCCAAAATCCACGTAGATTTCCAAACATCATTTTTCAAAACTTCCATACCGTTAACAGTCATATTTTCTGCAATCAAGCCCTGAAAAATCAACCCAAACCCAGCAGGAATAGTGATATAAGGGGCTTTCAACCCATAAGCCAACGCACACGCAACCGCACGTCTGTCGAGTTTGAGTTTATTCATAACATGCAACAACGGCGGAATTATTATCGGAATAAACGCAATATGCACAGGAATAAGGTTTTGAGAAAGCACTGCAATTCCCGCCAAAATAAACAACAACATAACTTTTTTATTCCCGATTACGTTTGAAATCTTTTTTGCCAAAATCGTTGCAAGCCCCGTATGCGTCATTGCCGCCGCAAAAGTTCCCAACAAAATATAGCTCAAAGCCGTTTCGGAATTCCCGCCCATGCCTGAAATAAACGTATTCATCACGTCCTCAATCGGCAAACCACCAACCATGCCCGCGACTATTGCCGAAATTATTATCGCCAACAAAACATTAATTCGGCATAAGCAAAGTATACAAAGTAAAATTACCGAAACGATTACGGGATTTAAAAGTAATGTCATAACGTACTTATATTACCATAAAAATACGTAATAAAATGTACGAAACTTATTCGGTTTGAATACTCAAATTCATCAACTCAATATCATCATAATCGATATAATTTCTCTGCATAAGGTTTTTACCGGTCTTAATCGTGATTTCATTCGACTGATCAGGTCTAATCAAATTATTCGGAAGTCTGATTTTTTGATTGTCGCCGTTGAGCTGAATTTCAGCAATTTTTGTACCGTTAAAAAACACTTCAGGCGGTGACGCAAACGAGTTTTGAATAGAATTTTGCTTCATAGCTCTTGCCATCGCCGTATCAATTCCAATAATCGAACCGATTACCAAAAAATTGCGATAAGCCAACGTATTCGCACTCATTTTAAAAACTTTCGTATAAAAAGGCCCGATAGCCTTAACCTTAAATTCGCCGGCATTTGCAGACTCCGCAGAATAATTATTATCGCCCAAGTGCATCATATCGGCATCAATCACCAAATCCGTCGCACTGCTTTTTTGAATACCAACAACCATAGGTTGAGCAGCGATTTGCTCGTTTATGGTTAATGAAAAAGGTCTGTAACCGTCTTTTTTTACAGACATAATCGTATCACCGATAAAATGAGCCTCAAGCTTAAAATCACCATTCTCATCCGTTGTTGTTTTATAACCCTGCTTAGGCAAAGAAACTTGAGCATTTGCAATCGGAGCATTTGTCTTAGCATCAACGACCTTGTTACCAAGCCCGACAGTTGAAACCCCACCCGTCAAAGCCTCCGCATTTGCACAAAGCCCGCCGGTTAAGAATATTAAAATTAACAAAACAAAATTTTTCATAAAACCCTCATAAGATTGCAATACAATAATATGTTATAAACGAAAAAAATAAAATTGCCTTCACAAATATATATAAGCATATTTTTAAAAAAGTAAAAATTTTAAGAAAAAATATATTTTAAAAATTTCTGCTTGATATTATTTTTGTTTTTGATATTATAAAGATACGGACTAAAGTTCAACACTTCAAACAAGCCGAAGTGATGAAATTGGTAGACGTGCCAGACTCAAAATCTGGTGTGGTTCACCCCACGTGCCGGTTCGACTCCGGCCTT
>ONYB01000120.1 GCA_900321895.1 uncultured Brachyspira sp. | reverse complement strand
TTCAGTTTTTGCGTTGAATTGTTTACAGAAATCCATGATGTTAACACCATGTTGACCCAATGCAGGACCAACCGGTGGTGACGGATTTGCTTTACCTGCTTCGATTTGAAGCTTGATTTTTCCTACTACTTTTTTAGCCATTTTTTTCTCCTTTTGTGGTACTAGCGGTTTACACCGACTTTAGTGTAAATCCTTCCACGTTATTTGTACTAATTTGTATTACAATTTGTTAATTTGCTTGTATTCCAATTCAACCGGAGTTTCACGACCGAAGATTGAAACGTTTGCACGAAGTTTTGATTTATCAGGATAAACTTCGATAATATCAGCAACAAAGTCTGCGAAAGGCCCTGATGTAATTCTAACTTTGTCACCTGCTTTAACATCAAGTTCAATTTTTTGAGTCGTTGATGTTGATCTGTTAATAATCTTTTTAATTTCGCTGTCTTTTGCAGGAATAGGACGTTTTGCGGAGCCTACAAATTTTGTAACGCCTGAGGTATGTCTTACAACGTACCAGCTGTCCTCATCCATAATCATTTCAACAAGAACATATCCTGGGAAGATTTTTTCTTCACGTTCCTGTTTTTTACCGCCTCTGATTTGAGTAACGGTTTTTTGCGGAACTTCAATACGGAAGATTTTTTCTCCCATATTCATATACTCAATACGTTTTTCAAGGTTCACCTTAACTTTGTTTTCGTAACCTGAGTATGTATGAACTATGTACCAACGTTTTTGATTTTTCTTAGCTTTGCGAGCTTCTTCTCCGGCTTGTTCTTCAGCAGCAGCTTCAGCTTGTTCTGCCTGAATATCTTCATTCAACTGTTCTTTCATTGATTTTTCTTCTTTAGTCATAAGCCACCTTATCTTTTTTGTCCTGCAAATCAGGTCTGAATTTATTTGATTAAGCCAAATAAACCTTTAAATATAATATCCATCAAATATACGGCAAGAGTAAACACAAAAACAATCACGATTACAAAAACTGTCTCCGTGACAACCTGTTTTCTTTCAGGCCAGTTAATCTTACCCCATTCGGTTCTAACGCCTCGGAAGTAATTTTTTATTGAGTTTACCATTGCTTCTAATTTCAGATCCATTTGAATTTCCTTTTATTTTATAAAATCGCGCCCTGAAGGACTCGAACCCTCGACATCCGGTTTTGGAGACCGACGTTCTACCAACTGAACTAAGGACGCTTATTGAATGCACATCCCTCGCACCCGAATTATTCGGCAGTCCGGCTCCTACTTTTCGCTACTGCAAATTTTTAACAAAAATTCGCAATCGCTCAATCGGAGCTTCGGACGTGACGAGTTTCGCTACGCTCCACTCTACCGAAAATTCGGTTATTTAGTCTCTTTATGAGTTGTGTGTTTTTGACATCTTGGGCAATATTTGCTCAATTCAAGTCTTTCTTTAATGTTCTTTTTGTTTTTTGTAGTTGTGTAGTTTCTTTCTTTGCAGTCTTCACATGCCAAAACTACCATTCTGTCGTTTTTTCCTTTGATACCCATTTTTGTATTTCCTTTATAGTTTTATTGATTATTTTCTTGTCAAGAGCCGTTTTTAGGGGAATTTTCTTTCCTTTCTAAAATAGAATGTGGTAGTGATACACATTCTATCTTAATCGGCTTATGTTCCTATGATAAACCAAACAAAATAAAAAGCAAACAAATTGTAAACAAACTATAAGAATTTGCACTAAATTTTTCACACAACAAAACACCGCCCGAAAAAATCTTGCGGTGTTCTGTTAAAATCCTTCAAAACCAATTTTGTTATCTGGTTGCGTAATCTTCTGTGTTTGCAGAATTTTCGTACTTGCTGCCAAAATCTCCGACGGAAGAATTTCTGAGTTGTTCCAAATAAATCTGTCCGTTTTTGATTAGCTGTTGCTGTTGAGCAAGTTTTTGTTCCAAATCTGTAAGAACTTTTTCTGCAAAGAGGTCTGCACCTTCTTTGGTTTTCAAAGCGTCTTGAGCTGCTTGCATTCTGATGTTTTCAGCCTCTTCAAGAGCTTTTCTTTTCAATTCTTCGCATTCTTCTTGAACTTGGTTTCTAATTCTAATGCCTTCACGTTCTACAGCTTTGATGAAATCAGCTTCAGAAAGTTTTCTGTCAGCTTCTGATTGAGCGTCAGCAATAATCTTTTCAGCTTTCTGCTGTGCTTCCATTTGCATTTCATCTCTGCGACGTAAGAATGCTCGTGCCTCTTGAACTTCCACCGGAAGTGATGCATATATTCTGTCAATTAATGTTTCAATTTCTTTTGGATTTACTACCACAAATCTGCCCGGAATTATCGGAAAACTTTCGTCGATATTCAATTCCAGCATTTTTAATAAATCAAATACTCCGTTTTGCTGCATGGTCTTCACATATACCTTTCTAATAACACCATTCTACATAAGCAAAATCTAATTGTCAAATAGTTATCAAATAAAAATATTCTATTTTTAAGATACATTACGGGATTTTAAAAATTCGTATACCGGTTCGGGCACAAACTTTGATATATCGCCGTTATTCAGGTAGATTTCTTTAATTGTGCTTGATGATATGAAGTTATATTTCGGTTTAGTCGTCAAAAATACTGTCTTAATATCGCTGCACAATGCACTGTTAGCTTGCGAAAGTTGAAGCTCGTATTCAAAATCCGAAACAGCTCGGAGTCCTCGTATCAATACTTTCGCCCCTTTTTTCTTGGCGTATTCAATCGTCAAACCTTCAAAGCTGTCAGCCTCAACGTTTTCCAAATCTTTAATACTTTCACGAATGAGTTTTACACGGTCATCAATGCTCAAAAACCCTTTCTTTTCAGAATTTCTGGCAACGGCAATAATAACCTTGTCAAAAATTTCTGCACCGGTTTTCAAAATGTCAAGATGTCCTTTGGTAATCGGGTCAAAACTTCCCGGATATATTGCAATTCGCATAGATTTCCTGCTATTTCACTTCCTTAATCTTGTTTTTTTCATCAACAATGACGACGGTTGGTTTGTGGGTCTTGATTTCTTCCGGAGTAAGACTTGCATAAGTTATAATAATAACCTTGTCACCCGGTTGAACTTTTCTTGCTGCTGCACCATTCAAGCAAATACAGCCTGAATCCGGTTCACCCTTGATAATGTAAGTCTGAAATCTTTCGCCGTTGTCGACATCAAGAATGTCAACTTTTTGCCACTCACGCATGTTTGCGGCTTTCAACAAAGTTTCGTCAATAGTGATTGAGCCGACGTAGTTAAGGTTTGCGTCCGTAACTGTTGCTCTGTGTATTTTAGAAAATAAAAATTCTTGTAACATAATCTCTTTCCTCACGGGGGTAATCATATATCAAACATGACACAAAAAAAAGACCGCAACATGTACGGTCTTTCTTTTTTTAATATTAGTCAATAGATTGTTGCATAATCTCAAATGGCTTTTCCATGACTTTCATGGTTTCTTCGTTGATTATGCCACGTTTCAATTCTGTAAAAGTTGCCTTTTTAGAATTAAATTTCTTTCTCAAAAATTCGTAAGAAACTTTCGGGTCGCACTTGTCGCCACAAGTGAACAAATCTACGGCAGCATAACCCAATTCAGGCCATGTGTGAATTGCCAAGTGGCTTTCTGAAATAATAACAACGCCGGAAACTCCGTACGGATTAAATACGTGGAAACATTTTTGGACAATAGTTGCACCGCATTCAAGGGCGGCATCCACCATATATTTTTCTACTTTTTCTAAACTGTTTAATGTATTGGGGTCGCAATCAAAAAATTCTGCCAGTACGTGCTGACCAAGATGGATTTCTTTTTTCCCGTTCTCAAATGCTGTAAATGGTGATGTTATTGCCAATTCATGTGCCTCCTTTTATACCATGTATATTTACCTGTAAAATTGCTTTCGATTAACATATTACAATAAAAAATAGAAAATTTGTAAATTTTACACTTTTCCGAAAAAAATATTATTTTTTATAATTAATAATATTCCCGAAACTATGATTAAATCAATCATACAGTGGTATTATTTTTATTAAGAATTATTAAAATCCAACAAGTTTTCACTTTAAAAATAAGTGTTTTAAATATAAAATTTTCTTATGAGCAAAATATTAGTAATTGATGATGACACGGCTATAAATGAGTTAATAAAGGTTAATTTGGAACTTGCAGGGCATGAGGTTATGCAGGCGTATGACGGAACGACAGGTTTTGCCCTTTGTAAACAGGAAATGCCGGCACTTGTGGTATTAGATGTCATGATGCCGGAGGTCGACGGGTTCACTGTTGCACAGCGAATTCGTAAAAACGAAAACACAAAAGAAATCCCGATTTTGATGTTGACGGCACTTTCGCAAATTAACGACAAAGTCAAAGGTTTTAATATTGGGGTGGACGATTATTTGGTCAAACCTTTTGAAATGGAAGAGTTGCAGGTCAGAGTTCGAGCACTTTTGAAACGCACAAGACAAATCCCTGAATCTGCCTCAATAAGAGAGTTACAAACCATTGGTGAAGTTACTCTTTTGCCGGAAGTGTACAGCGTAAAAATCGGTGAAAAAGTGGTAAAACTTACACCTATTGAGTTTGATATATTCAATTTACTTTTCCAAAACCACGGCACAATGATATCTTCGGCAAGATTGTTGAAGGATATTTGGGGTTACGCCCCTGATGATGACATTGAAACAATCAGGGTTCACATCAGGCATTTGAGAAGTAAATTAGATAAAATTTCTAACGGCAAAAAGTACATAGAAACAATTTACGGTGGCGGTTACAAATTAAATATTTAACCAAGTGGCTATATTTGTGAAATCGCTTAATGTTTCTTTATGAAAATAATAATTATAATCGAAAAATGATGTATACAAGCTCGTATATACTTGTGTAAAGCTAATTTTTGTAAAACCGCATATAATGTGATTATGAGTATATATGAAGAATTAAAATCAACATTGGCGTATGAGGCAACAACGATGACAAAAGTTGCCAAACTTTTGAAAGAGAACAAAAATCGTAACCTCAGCATGAACAACTTATCCAGAAAATTAAGAACAAAGACAATCAAATACGAAGAAGTAAGAGATATTCTTGATGTTCTCGGATATGATATCAAGTTCGTAAAACGCAACAAGTAAAGGCAACAAGGATTGTCCATAAGAGAGGCCTGCTAATTTAAAAAGTGGCAGACGCTTTTTAGTGCGGATTTGCAGAGGTTGGTGAATTGGGAATGTTGTCAGTGAAGTGAATAAGTGAATAGGTAAATAAGTAAATAAGTTCTTATCGTTCGCTACGCTCAAAAGTAGCATTGGTGCAACGCACCCGATTTGAACTTATTCACTTCGTCACTTATTTACTTATTCACTTCACTGACAGTTTGTTTGTCTGCGATGAAGCATGGTTCTACTCCTGCTTGTAGCCGAAGTCTTTGAGCACTTTTTCTTTCTTTCGCCAATCTTTTTCAACTTTTACTTCAAGCCCTAAAAATACTTTTTTTTCGACAATTTTTTCGAGTTCAAGTCTAGCTTCCGTGCCGATTTTTTTAAGAAGGTTGCCGCCTTTGCCGATCAAAATTCCTTTTTGACTCTTGGTTTCGCAATATATTGTTGCGTAAATTCGGTCGATGTCGTCGCTTTCTTGGTATTTTTCGATTTTTACGGCGACGGAGTGCGGAATTTCATCAGAGGTGTTCAAAAGAATTTTTTCCCTGATGACTTCCTCTGTCACATCACGCATGGTTTCTTCCGTCACAACATCTTCAGGATAAAGCAGTCCGCCTTCGGGAAGGTTTTTGTAAATGTTTTTGATTAGTGTGTCGATGTTTCTGCCTGTTTTGGCGGAAATTCTGACAATCGGATAATTTTTTTCAAACAAGGTTTTATAGGTGAGAAGATTTTCTTCGATTTTTTCTAATTTTTTAGTCTTGTCAACCTTGTTCATCACGATTATTACAGGAATATTTGTTTGCAAAATATTCTGTGCAATCCACTTGTCGCCCTTGCCTGCGGGTTCTGAACCGTCTACCAAAAACAAAATTAAATCAGCATCGGGAACGGCAACTTTTGCCTCGTCAAGTAAAAATTCACCCAACTTATTTAGTGGTTTGTGAACCCCGGGGGTGTCGATGAAAACGATTTGCCCCTCGTCAGTTGTGTAAATTCCTTTAATCCTTTTTCTCGTCGTTTGAGCTTTGTCCGTCGCTATAACGATTTTTTGCCCCAAAATCTTGTTGAGGAGCGTTGATTTGCCCACATTTGGGCGTCCTATTATTGCTGTAAATCCACTTTTCATACATATATCTTAACATAAAATTACAAACTGGCAATTTTTTTTATCTCAATGTATTATATATATATGTAGGGAAATTTAATGGGTTTATAAATGAATTCAAAAAACACTAAAGCCGTACTTGGTTTATTATTAATTCTCGGATTAAGTCAGTTTACGCAAGCAAATGCTGACGTGAATAATCTTACGCAGTTAGATATAAGAAAAACGCAGTCAAATTCCGGAGTTGAAGTTACTCTTTATACAACAAAACCGTATGGTGACAATGTCGCTGTTACGAAAAAAGCTGATAACAAATATGTCATTTTGATGCCGAATTTGTCCGGAAGTTCGGGTGTTGCTCCTGATATTTCGGGCTTGAAGGATGTTGTATCTAATGTTGATGTAAAATCAGTTGCTGACGGTGGTCATGGGTATACAAAAGTTACCTTGACTGTGACAAAGCCGTTGAGTATTAAAACTAAACTCGAAAAAAGTGTTCCGGTAACTGCTGAACAAAAGGCTTACCGTGAGTTAATTGCAAAATCCCGCATGAAAACCTACACACCGAATTATGTTCAAGAGGCTACACAAAAAACTGTCGCAAAATCTCATCCTTCAGTAGATAAAACAAAAACCGCAGAAGTCAAAAAGACTGCTGATGTGAATGCAAAAGAAGCCGAGAAAAAAGTTTCTGACGTAAAAACAAAAGTTTCCAATAACGATAAAAAATCCGAAAAAATTGCAGAAAAAACTTCGCCGTTGTCAGTGTTCAAGAAAAAAGATACAAAATCTGTTGCAGAAACTCAGCAAAAATCAATCCCTACATCTGCTGTGACAAAAACTGTGACAGACAATGTTAAAAATGCCGAAACCGCAAAGACAGCAACGCAACCTCAAGCACAACCGGTTAAAGATGAAAAACCTGCAAATAATTGGTTCTTGATGCTTGTGATGTTTACCGTTCCGATTGTCGGTATGTTCTTGTTGTTCAAGCTGATTAGAAGTTCTGTTAAAAATTCCAATAGCTTGAAACGTTCATTTATTGAAAATCTTGCCGAAAAACCGTCAGAACCTGCAAATTTCAACAATATTGCAGACAACGAAACTTTGGATTGGCAACAAAAATTTAAATCTTACGTCGGTGCTAGTGCGAAGAGTTCCGAAG
>ONYB01000201.1 GCA_900321895.1 uncultured Brachyspira sp. | reverse complement strand
CACATCATTCAATTATCCGCATGCCTTTTTCTTTTGGAGATCTTTAACCCAATGGTTAGGCGGCTTAGGAATAATCGTGTTATTTATTGCGATTTTACCACAGTTTGCGGTTGCAGGACGTCAGATGTTTTTTGCAGAAGCTCCCGGTCCGACTGAAGATAAATTTACACCAAGAATTCGTAACACAGCATCTTCTTTGTGGAAAATTTATACGTTTTTAACATTGGTTTTGATTGCGTTGTTAATGATTGCGGGCATGCCGGTATTTGATGCAGTTTGTAATGCACTGTCAACTCTTGCCGCAGGAGGATTTTCTCCTAATCCGCAAAGCATTATGGGTTACAACTCTAATGTTATAACTTGGATTATTTTAATATTTATGTTTTTTGCAGGTACAAGTTTTAACTTACAATACAAAGTTATTACAATGCACAATCCGCTTATCTTTTTTAAGAGTGAAGAATTCAAATTTTACCTTTTTGCAGTTCTTATAATGGGCGGATTAATTGCGACATCCCTTGTTTTTAATAATCATTATTCGATTTTTTCAGGGATTACGCATTCTTTCTATCAAGTTATTAGTATTTCAACATCAACTGGTAGTACAAGTATAGACTACGTTAGTTGGGATTTGATGTCGAGAGTCTTGTTGTTTATGGTAATGTTTATGGGTTCTTGCTCAAGTTCTGCAGGCGGCGGTATTAAAATGACAAGATGGATTTTAGTTTTTAAATCTTTGAAAGCCGAATTGGTCAGAATTTTGCACCCGAATGCCGTATTAAATATAAAAATTGATAATAACACAATTCCAACAGAAGTTATTCGACAAGTCATAATTTATGTATTTTATTATTTTATGATATTCGGACTTTTTGCGGTACTCCTAACATTACTTGAGAAAAACACAACCATCGGAATATGTAGTTCAATAACTGCAATCGGAAACATTGGTCCCGGATTTGGAGATACTATCGGACCTCTCGGAAGTTTTGCAAACCTTCATTTGTTATCAAAAATTATTATGATAATCGGAATGCTTGTCGGTAGACTAGAATTAATTCCGTTTTTCGTAATGCTTGAACCTGATTTCTGGAATTTTAAAGATAAATAGATTTCCATTATGCAGATGATTAAAATGAACAAAAAATATGTTTCAATCGTTACATAAATGTTATACGATTTATTGAGGTTTTTTGTTGAAATTTCAAAATAAATTAAAAATTCATCTATTAATAATTGCAGTATTTACGGGAACAAATTTTGCATTTGCTGCAGAAAAATATGCTGTAATCGAAAAAGGAGCAAAATTAAACATTTCGGATTGTGTAAAAATTGCACTAAAAAACAGTCCGCTCGTCAAACAAGCTCATTATAATTATAAAATTTCAAAAGCAGATGTCGGACTGGCAAAATCGGGATTTTTCCCTACTCTCGGAGTTGGTGCGGGATACAACTATAATGCAAACAAAAATGACAGATTTTCAAGCAATATGGATTATTACAGTGCAGAAGCCTCATTAAATCAACTTATTTGGAATTTTGGCAGAACAAATGCAAGAATTAAAATGCAAAAATTTAATAAAATTGCCGCATTATATAATTTTGACAACGTAGTTTTGCAAACGATTTACGGAGTTAAAAATTATTATTATGCAGTGCTTGCCGCAAAAGCTACCGTCGAAATCAACAAGGCAAATGTTCAAATTAACGAACGGAATTATCAAAGGACAAAGGCTTACTTTAACGAAGGAATTAAATCAAAAATAGATTTGGTTAATGCGGAAGTTAACCTGAGTGATTCAAAGGTTACACTTGTGCAAGCGGAAAAAACGTATCAAAACGCATTAGTTAAATTAAATAACGCAATGTATGTTGCATATACTCCCGAGTATGAAATAGAAAGCACGGAAACTTTTAATTTTAAAACAAGAGAAATTCCTGTCAATTTACAAACAATTTCAGATAAAACGGATTTGAGCAAAGCTCCTGATGCCGTTGCAGATGCGACATTGATTACAGGTGTGGAAAAACTTGACGTAATTGAAAATTATAAATTCAAACCGTTTCCTTACACGTTTGAAGAATGCGTAAAAGAAGCAGACAAAAACAGACCTGACTTAAAAGCATATTCGGCAACGATAGAAGCGATGAAACAATCCTTGCTTTACATCAAACGAGAATATTATCCGTCAATTACTGGTTCTGTCGGATATGGTTACAGAGATACCAGCAATACAAATTCTTTAAATATCGGTATCGGAATTAAGAGTTCCGTAAATATTATGGGCAAAAAATACGAAATAGACAGCGGCAAACTTCAAATAGATTTGGCAGAAAATACACTTGAAATGGCAAAACAAAATATGTATTTTGACATCCAAAATGCGTATGTCAATATGATTCAATATGAAAAAGAAATTCCGCTGCTTGCAGTAAAAGTTAAACAAACGAGAGAAAATTTTGAACTTGCTGACGGAAGATATGCCGTAGGATTGGGCGATTATATCCAGTTGCAAGACGCAAAAGTTAATTACAACAACGCACAACATTCTTACGTGCAAGCTGTTTATAATTACAATGTTTCAAGATCAGATTTAGAAAAACTGATAGCACTTCCGCAAGAAATTACAGTAACGGTTGAGGATAAGAAAAAATGAAGATAAAAAAAAGATATTTTATAGCTATTATAGCAGTTATCGGACTTTCCGGCATCGGAATCGCACACAATTTGATAAAAAACAGAATTACGTATGAAACAACACCGCTGGAACGATGCACGATAACCCAAGTTGTTGAAGCTTCAGGAACGATTAATCCTGTAAACACGGTATCTGTAGGCTCTGTCGTATCAGGGCTTATTGAAAGCATTTATGTGGATTATAATTCTCAGGTAAAAAAAGGACAACTCTTAGCTCAAATTGATCCGAGAAATTTTCAGGCATCTGTAGAACAAAATACAGCCCAAGTCCAAAACGCAGAAGCTAATATGGCAAAAATTCAGGCGGTTACTGAGATGTCAAGAAAAACTTATGTTCGATACAAAAACCTTTACAAAAAGAATTTCATTGCAAAAAGCGAACTTGATCAAGCAGAAAGTGATTATTTATCAAACAAAGCTCAAATTGCCTCAGCGGCAGCTCAAATTTCTCAAGCACGAGCAAATCTTGCAACCGCAAAAACAAACCTCGGTTACACAAAAATCATCGCCCCTGTTGACGGCACGATTATTGCAAGAAAAATCGACATCGGGCAATCAGTTGCCGCAAGTTTCCAAGCTCCTGAACTTTTTACAATCGCACAGGATTTGACTAAAATGCAGATTGAGGTAAGCGTTTCGGAAGCAGACATCGGAAAAGTTGCAGTAGGACAAGAAGTTACATACACCCTCGACGGCTATCAAGACAGCATTTTTAAAGGGAAAGTTACACAAGTTAGAATTTCACCGACGACAGTTTCAAACGTCGTAACCTACACGGTTATTGTTGAAGTCGACAACGAAGATTTAAAACTTATTCCGGGGATGACGGCGAATGTTTCCATTATTACTCACAAAAGCGAAAATGTCCTCTGTGCCCCTAGTATTGCCCTTAAATACAACCCAAATACAGACGGTACTCGTTACAAAAACCAAGGAATTTGGATTTTGTCAGACAAAAAGCAGAAACGGGTGAATATTGAAACCGGAGCTAGTGACGACACAAATATCGAAATTAAATCAAAAGAGCTTCACGAAGGTGACAAAATTATCACGGGAGCATCAAATGTTAAGAAAAATGATAAAAAAAGCGACAGAAGAGGCAGACCTCCCGGAATGTTCTAAACTCAATCATAAAAATTCACAGAAGATAAGGAAAAATAATTTTGAGTCTTATAGAAGTTAAAAATGCTATAAAAACCTATCAAACAGGAGAGGACAGTTTTAATGCCCTTAATTGCGTATCTTTAAATATTGAAAAAGGAGAATTCGTTGCGATTATGGGGACTTCAGGCTCCGGAAAATCCACCTTTATGAACATGCTCGGAACTTTAGATAAACCGAATTCGGGTAGTTATCACCTCGACGGAATTGATATGTTTTCGCTCAACCCAAATGAACTTGCAGAGGTTCGTAATCTAAAAATGGGATTCGTTTTTCAGGGATTTAACCTTATATCGAGGACTACAGCACTTGAGAATGTCGAACTTCCAATGATTTACAAAGGACTTCCGGAAGAAGAAAGAATTAGACGTGCAAAAAACGCACTAAAAATTGTCGGGCTGGAAAAACGGGAAGACCACATGCCAAATCAAATGTCAGGCGGTCAACAACAGAGGGTTGCGATTGCAAGGGCGATTGTAAACGATCCTCCGCTAATTCTTGCGGACGAGCCGACAGGAAACCTCGACACAAGAACGAGTATTGAAGTTATGGAATTTTTTGTAAACCTTAATGCCAAAATGGGTAAAACTATCGTGCTTGTAACTCACGAACCCGACATCGCAGAATATTGCAAACGAGTTGTTCGTTTTAAAGACGGCAACATTATTGCTGACGAAATCAACAAACACCCGCACCCCGTCAACACCAAAATGGAGGATTACACCCTGTGATAGATTTCAAATCCACACTTATTATGGCAATTCGCTCACTTAAAATCAACAAAATGAGATCAATGCTGACAAGCCTCGGGATAATTATCGGGGTAAGTGCGGTTATAATAATGCTTGCGGTAGGCTCCGGTGCAAGCAAAAGGATTGCGGCAGATATGGAATCTATGGGCAGCAACCTGCTTATGATACGCTCAGCCTCTGCAAATTCCGGCGGTGTCAGAATGGGGTTCGGAACAAAACCTTCACTTACTATAAAAGATGCAGACGCAATCGAACGCAATGCTCGTGGAATTCTTGCCGTCGCACCGTATTCATCGGGCACATCTCAACTAACCTATGGCAACCAAAACTGGTCTACAACCGTTGGAGGCACTACAGCTTCCTACCTTTTTATAAGAAATTATGAAGTCGCAACAGGCAGAAATTTTATTCCGGAAGACATAAAAAACAACACAAAAGTTGCGATTATAGGGAACACTGTTGCAACAGAACTTTTTGGCGACTTAGACCCGATTAACAGAACAATGAGAATTGGAAATGTTCCGTTCAAGGTCATCGGGATTTTGAAAACTAAAGGTCAAAGCGGAATGGGGATGGATCAGGATGATTTGGTTTTTATCCCTATCACAACAGCTCAAAAGAAGGTTTTCGGAACAGAATTTCCGGGATCTGTCAAAATGATTAATGTAAAAGCTACAGACTCAGAAATTCTTGACACAACACAATCCGATATTGACGAAATTCTCACAAATCGACACCACCTCGGCAAAACCCAAGACAAAGATTTTGAAATCCGCAATCTTGCAGAAATGCAGGAAACAATCAAATCTTCGGCAAAAACAATGTCTATTCTTCTTGGGGCAATCGCCTCAGTATCACTGCTTGTCGGCGGTATCGGTATTATGAATATTATGCTCGTATCAGTCACAGAAAGAACAAAAGAAATCGGTATCAGAATGGCAATAGGAGCAAAAGCAAGCGATATCCGCATTCAATTCTTGATAGAATCCTTCCTCCTCTCTGTAATCGGTGGGATTATCGGAGTAATCGTAGGGATTTTAGGTGCAGAATCTATTCACATCTTTGCCGGCATGAACATTGCAATTTCTGGCTTTTCAATCGCCTTATCTCTGGGATTTTCGGGAGCAATCGGGGTTCTTTTCGGTTACTATCCTGCCTACAAAGCTTCTCTTCTTAACCCGATTGACGCTCTCAGGTACGAATAAAAACAATTTTTCTTAATAAAAAAGCAGCACCCGAAAGGTACTGCTTTTGTTATCTTTTAAAGTCTTAACTAAACTGCTGCCGGAGATTTTGTCGCAGGAGTTTTGTTGTTCTTTTTGTCTTCCCAAATATCTACAAGCACTGAGCAGAAGAAAATACTTGAGTAAGTACCGATTGCGATACCTAAAATCATTGCAAGTACAAAGTCTTTTGTTGTAACGCCACCGAAGAAGTACAACGCCCCCAATGTAATCAAAGTTGTCAAAGAAGTGTTGATACTTCTTGCAAGAGTTTGATTTACGGAAGCATTTACGATTTCTCCAAAAGACATTTTCTTTGAATAGTATCTCAAATTTTCTCTAATTCTATCGAATACAACGATTGTATCGTGAACAGAGAAGCCAACAACCGTTAAAATTGCGGTAATAAACAATCCGTCAATCTGCACGTTGTAGAAAATACCCAAGAGTGAAAATACCCCAACTACAAACAAAACGTCGTGAGCGATACCGAGAATTGCCGCCAATGCGTAATCAAACTTAAATCTGAATGACAAATAGGCGATAATCCCTAAAAATGCCAAACTTATTGCAATTAAGGAATTTTTAAACAATTCTTTACCCAAAGTCGGGCCAACAGAACTTACTGAAATCAATTCAGGGCTGTCATAATCTTTTGACAAAGTTTCAGTAATTTTGTCAACAGTATCTTCGTCTTGACCAACGAATTTTGTACGGATTGAAACGATGTTTGTCAAACCGTTTTTGCCTTCGTTGTTAGCCTTCAAAACCTGAATATACGGATTTTCAATTCCGACATCTTCAAGGCTTTCTCTAGTTTTTGTAATATCGTCATTTGTAATATTTTTATTTACACCATACTGCAAAATCGTACCGCCGGTGTAATCAATCCCAACTTTTAAAGGAACATGGTTTTCGTTATGAATTGCCGAATAAATCAATGAAACAGTTCCCGGTAAAAGAAGGATAGCGGAAATACAGAGCCATACAAATCTGTATTTCACAATATCAATAATGTGTCTTGATGTTATTGTATTATCTGTCATCTTATTTACCTCTAATTTCTTAATCTAAAATTCCGAAACGTGCATTTTCACGTTTAGTTTCAGTAACTTCAAAGCCCTTGCCGATTTCTTCTCTACGCAAACCGAACAATGCAGGATATTTCAATTCTCCTGTACCGAAGATTAAATGCATGAAGTTTTTAGTAATCGTAATCGCACTGAACATAGAAACAACTACACCTATTGCCAAAGTCAAAGCAAAACCTTTAACAATGCTTGTACCCAAGAGATACAAAATCGTACAGGTAATAATTGTTGTCATATTTGAGTCGAAAATACTTGTAAATGCTCTGTCAAAGCCAGAATTGATTGCGGTAAACAAGTTTCTGCCGGCTCTCAATTCTTCTTTAGTTCTTTCAAAAATAAGGATGTTCGCATCAACAGCCATACCGATACTCAAGATAAAACCTGCAATACCTGCAAGTGTTAAGGTTACAGGAATAGCCTTGAACAAGGCAAACAACATCAAGCTGTAAATAATCAAAGCGATGTCAGCAATCAACCCCGGTAATCTGTAATATGCCAACATAAACAACATTACAAATCCCAAGCCGATAATACCCGCAACTTTTGATTTTTGAATACTGTCAGCCCCGAGAGTAGGCCCGACGGTGTTTTCTTCAACAACCTTAGCCGGAACAGGCAAAGCTCCTGCATTCAAGAGATTAACCATTCTTTCTGCTTCATCATAAGCAAAACCGCTGTCACCACCCGAAATTTGAGCTTTTCCGCCATAAATCGGTTCATTAACGTTCGGAGCAGAAACCAAATCTCCGTTGAAGAAGATTGCCATAGGTTTGTTAACTAATTCTTTTGTCAATTCTGCGAATTTTCTTGATCCTTCAGCCTTGAATTCAAGAGAAACAACCCAGTGTCCGACAGAGTCTGTTGTCAACATAGATTTTGCAAGGTCTTGACCTGTCAAACCTGTTTCAACCCATTCTGTTGTACCGTCTTTTCTTACAGCTTCTTTTTTAAATTCTAATTGAGCAGTTTCACCCAAAAAAGCTTTTGCTTCCTTCAAATCCGTAACGTTAGGAATTTCTACTAACAATCTTTTGTCGCCGATTTGTTGAACTACAGTTTCAGCAACACCAAGTTTGTTGACACGGTTTTCGATAGCGAACTGCAAACGCTCCATAACTTCCGGAGTAATTTCGGCAACAGATTTTGTTGTTTGTGCCTCAAGCACAAGCCTGGAACCGCCGACCAAATCAAGCCCCAGTTTTGTTGGTTTTACGAAGATTGTAATTATTGAAGCTATTACAATAAGTACAATCGCCCAAAACATAATGATTTTGTTTTTCACTTTTTTATCCTCATCTATTTGTACTTTTTATTAATTTTACTAAAACTTTAAACAGAAAAAGATAGCCTGAGCGGGCTAATCTTCTTCTACAGAATCAAGAACCTTGAAAAGTTCTGCTTTTTCTTCACTCGTAAGCTCAACCAATGGTCGTCTTACAAATTCTTCAATTATACCTTTATGAGCTAAAGCAGCCTTTACCGGAATAGGGTTAGGAGCAAAGAACAGCTTTTTAAAAGCCGGATATAATTTTTTGTGCATATTTAAAGCAGGAATAAAATCACCCGTTTTATAATTTCTAATCATCGACTTCATTTGAGCTCCAAAGATATGAGAAGCAACAGAGATAACCCCTCTAGCCCCTAAAGAAAGCATAGGCAAAGTCAAACTGTCATCGCCCGAATAAATCGAAAAATCTTCAGGACAAAGTAATTTCATCTCTGTGATTGCGTCCATATTAGGGCAACTTTGTTTGATACCGACAATATTGTCAAACTCTTTAGCGAGTTTTGCAACTGTTTCAGGCAACATATTTACACCTGTACGTGACGGAATATTATAAATAATAACAGGCAAATCAGTACTTTTTGCGATCGCAGAAAAGTGTTCAATCATGCCCTTTTGATTAGGTTTGTTGTAATAAGGAACAACGGACAAAATAGCGTCGACATCCTCTTTTTGAGCAAGTTTAGCAGTTCTGCAAGCCGTTTCGGTACAATTTGAACCTGCATTCATAATAACTTTAGCCTTACTTGTTGCAACTGCTCTTTTTGTAGTACTCAAAAGTTCAATTTCTTCTTCATGCGTAAGAGTAGGGCCTTCGCCTGTTGTACCTGCAACGAGAACCGTATCGCTACCGTGCGTAATCAAATATTTCGTAAGTTCTTCAACCTTGTTATAATCAATCTCCCTTTTGGCATCAAACGGTGTGACCATAGCCGTAATAATTTCGCCGGCATCAAATCTAATTGCCATAATAAACCTCTTTCCTTAAAAACTAAGTCTGTG
>ONYB01000024.1 GCA_900321895.1 uncultured Brachyspira sp. | reverse complement strand
CTGCTCGGGGCAGATTATATATTCTCCCCGCAAACTCCACGTGCCCCCTAAGGTTGTGATGAGGTGTCATTAAAGGTGATAATTTTCAAGGAGTAGGTGACATTGAGAATTCAGTTGCCCCCTCTCCCGTCTTTGTAGGGCTCAATTCTTTCGCCACCAAAGACGACCTCCCCCGTAGGGGGAGGTGAAAAAATCCGCAACCTTTGCTCAGCCTTTGTAATCCCTCGCCCTACGGGAGAGGGTGTCCGCAGGACAGGAGAGGGGGCAATCCCAAAATGACAAATATAATTTTATTCACAATCACAACATGGAGAAATTGAAATGGAAATATTTAACTTTGTACAGGCACACAGTGTCGGTATTTCGGCGTTAATATTGCTCGTTTCGTACGTGTTTATCGCTTTGGAAAAAATTCCGAAAGCGGTTATCGCACTCTTAGGTGCAGTATTAACAATTATTCTGGGGCTTTTGAGCCAAACCAAAATGATAGACGGTTCTATCAACAATTTGTATTTTATTAATTACATAGACTTCAACGTAATTTTTTTGCTTGTGTCTATGATGATTATTGTAAGTGTCGCTACAAAAAGCGGTATGTTTAACTGGCTTGCGAATGAACTTTTGAAACACACAAAAGGCAAGCCTATTGCCGTATTATTTACACTCGGTATTTTTACGGCGGTCGTTTCTGCGTTTTTGGATAATGTAACTACAGTAATTTTAATCATGCCGATTACGTTTTATGCAGCTAAAAAACTTGATATAAACCCTGTTCCGTTCCTTATTACGGAAATTTTTGCCTCAAATATCGGGGGCACGGCAACCCTTATCGGTGATCCGCCGAATATTATTATCGGAAGTGCCGCAGGTTTATCGTTTATGGATTTTTTGAAAGAGCTTACGGGAATTGTTGCAGTAATTTTGGTTTTCGTGTTGACAATCCTTGCACTGTTCTTTAAAAACCAACTTAAAACAAAAGAAGAGAATATGACGGCGATTGCAAATATCGACAATTCGGGCACGATTACCAACAAACCGCTCTTAATCAGAAGTTTGATAGTGCTTGTCGGGGTAATTGCAGGGTTCGTTTTGCACGATGTTACTCATCTCGAAACCTCTGTCACGGCAATGCTTGGGGCAAGCCTTTTGTTGATTTTTGAAAAACCGACGGAGATTTTTAAAGAGGTCGAATGGAATACGATTTTCTTTTTCATCGGGTTATTTATAATTATCGGCGGGCTGGAAGCGTCCGGCGGTATCGCACTTATGGCAAAATGGCTTTTGAATGTAACTCAGGGCTCGCAAAAAGCGACGGCGTTGCTCATCCTGTGGGGTTCGGGCTTAATCTCGGGTGTAATCGATAACATTCCGTACACGGCGACGATGACACCTATGATTGCTGAAATCCAAAAGGTTATGGGTAGTGACTACGCCTTTCCGCTTTGGTGGTGCTTGTCTCTCGGGGCATGCCTTGGCGGAAACCTTACGATTATCGGGGCTGCCGCTAATGTTATTGTGTCCGAAACAGCAAACACTCAAGGCTACAGCATGTCGTTTATGAAATTCTTGAAATACGGCGTAGTTGTAGTTTTGACGTCTTTGTTGTTAAGCTCGGCGTACATTTATTTGAGATTTTTAATATAAGGAGAAAATTATGAATAACGAAAATAATAAAAAAAAGAACCACAATTTTTTGTATGACCATTCCGAGGTAATTTCGGGGATAGGATTTTTTATATTAGTGTTTGTCGCAATGGCGGTGGGTTCGCACTTTTTGAACTAATTCACACGTAAACACAGCATGCAAAACATATAATAAAAAGGGCTCGGAGTTTTCCGAGCCTTTTGCAAAACGAATTATTTTTTAATGGTCTGATTTGTTCTCAAGTATTCTTTTTCGAGAGTTCCTTTTACTCTCATTTTGCCGTCAGGGTCGACAAAGATTTCAAACTTGTCGGGAGAAGGGCAGGTTGTTGCGTTGTAGGTGCAGTCAGGACCTTTGCCACCGTTGTCTTTCGGGCCGTTTATGTCCACTGTGATTTGTTGCTCGGTGTTGAAGTTTGATATAGGCATGTACCAAGAAATCCCGTCACTTGTAGTAAAACTTAATGCCCCTGTTGTACAGTCAGCCTCGCTTTCGACGGTGTTAACTTTGTTGGCAAAAAGTTCACAGAACTTTGAGTTACCTTCGTAGGTTTTCCCACCTATAGCAACTTGGTCTGTATTGTCAAAGCCTTCTTTGTCATCGACGGTCGGGTAAAGGTCTTCGTCGTTGATGAGTTCAGACACGATACGTTCTGAGATATAGTAGGCTTTTTTGAAAAGTGTTTTCGGTTTGTCGGGTCTGACCTGCATAATTGCAGGGATAAGCATTGTTGCGATTACTGACATTACAGCGAGTGCAACCATCATTTCTGCCATTGTAAAACCGAATTTTTTATTATTGTGTTTCATTGTGTTTTCCTTTTATTTAGATTGAATTTTGATAATTACCAAACGATTACGACAGCCCCCGGTTTGCCGTCCTCTGCCGGTGTTGTTGTACCATTTGCACTACATAAGTAGTTGCGGAAGGTTGATAGCAATTCATGACCTTCAAATTTTCTGATATGATTTCCAATCCAGCAACCGTTAACACTGGTAGAACCGTTTCCGCCTTTGCCGAAGAGGTTCAAATCGATACCGTTTTCGGATTTTGGAATATCATTCATGCCTGCCATATTGGCTGCGTCAGAGTATGCGGCACGTTGTCCGATGTAGTTGTCGGTCATAAAAGTTTTTGAGTAATTGCGTTCCAGCCCGTCCAACCAAGTTTGGATTTCATCAGCGTCGAGTCCGAGAGGAGGAAGTGTTTCCGTTGGGAGTGTGATACTGCCCTGACCGCCCATACCGCCAGCTGCTGCAAGTGCTCCGTCTGCAACGGTTGTTTCTCCGCCGGTTTCACCGTTAGCACCCGATTTCCAAGTGCCTGCGGAACCTGCTTTGCCCGGTTTCATTTGAAGGGTGTTAGATTTGAAGGAACGAACGAATACAGCCAAATACTCGCCTGCAGATCCGCCGTCACCACCAACGCCGAATCCTGTTTCATAGTTGTGTGTGAAGTGGAGCTGACGATCATGTTCGCCATTTATGTAGAAACCATAACCGTTATACCCACTGTCTTTGTGAGCACTAGTTCCGGGGGTTTTTGTTGCAGGAGGAACGGTATTGCTGGAAATTCCTGCACAATTACATGTTGCGGCACTTCCACCTGT